>JABDJW010000042.1 GCA_013002375.1 Acidimicrobiales bacterium
GCTGGAGATCGTGCACGGTCAACACCGTGCGACCACTGCGCACCGCAGGCATTCGGCCGCCGACGTGGTGCATCAGATCGATCGACCGACGCCGCACCTCGCGGGCCAGCCAGGTGCTTTCGGCCGCGAGTCGAACCGGGCGGCGGCGCCCTCCCCCGAGCGCCGCGGTCACGACCTCGACCCGCTCCGCAATCTCCGGATGGGCCTCGACGAAACTCTCCAGGGCAAAGACGGTCACGTCGATATCAGGCACCTCGCGATCGAGGAAGGCCAGCAACGTGCGGACGGCGTACTCCTCGCTGCCCCCCACCACGTTGGGCACCAGCCACAGCAGGTTGATCCCGAGGTGCATGCGGCCCGACCCGTTCATGCCACCGCTCGCCGGTACGCCGCGACGATGCCGTCGGCGCAGCGCGACCACGGGTACTGCGCCGCCTGGGCCCGCGCCGCGACGCTGAGCACCGACCGATCGGCGATCGCTGCTTCGAGGCCCGCAGCGATGGCCTCGACCGACGTCGGGTCGACCGCGATACCCCCGCCGGCGGCGACCAGTTCCTCGGTCGCGGTGCCGGCCGAGGTGACGACCGGCGTGCCGTGCGCCATGGCTTCGAGGACGGGGAGTCCGAACCCTTCGAGCAGGCTGGGATAGGCCACGACCGTGGCCGCACCGTAGAGGGCTTGCAGTTCGGCGTCGCCCACCGAGCCCAGGCGGATCGGTCGCGCCTCGGGTGGCACTTCGACCTCACCCCAGCCCGAGGGGCCGACGACGACGAGCGGCAACGGATCGGCCATCGCCGCGATCGCCTGGCCCAGGCGGGCCAGGTTCTTCCGGGGCTCGACCGTACCGACGAACAAGATGTAGTCGTCCGGCAGGGCGTGGCGCCGACGGACCGCCTTGGCCGACGCCTCACCGTCGGCCATCGGCGGAAGGTCGACCCCCCACGGCACGACGACCAGTCGATCCGGATCGAAGCCGTATCGTTCGCAATCGTCGCGGGTCGACTCGGACGGGCAGATCACGACCGAGGCCCGTTGCCGGGCGGCCGCGTTGGCGGCCCGCAGGAACAACCGACCGTTTTTCGTGAAGTGCTGCGGGTAGTGCTCGACGGCGAGATCGTGCACCGTGACGACCAGCGGGGCCTTGGCGCCGGGGGTCGCGCCACCGGCTGCGTGCACGACATCGACCGCACCGGTCGCCGATTCGACGACCGGCTTGCCGAAGCGATGCCACGCCTCGTACAGGGGCCGACGCGGCCAGCGCAGATGGCGAACGACCAAGCCCGGATCGATACTGGGTCGATCGCGATGACGGGACGCGACGCCGACCAGGGTGATGTCGTCATGGTCCGCAGCGACCGCAGCCGCCGCCCGTACCGCCGAGCGGGCGGTGCCGCCGGGCACGCGATGCCAGCACGACTCGACCAGGTAGGCGACGCGCAGCGGAGACTCCATCGCCGACGAGTCTTGCAGGGTGTGGCCGCCGTTCGGTGCCAGTCGGTTGGGCGGTCCGAATCCGGCCCGCCCGGGTGACTGTGCCGTTGGACTAGAGCGTGTCGACCCCCAAGGAGACGAAGTGCTCGGCCGTGCGCCGCACGCCCTCCCGCAGGTCGATCCGGGGCTCCCAACCCAGCTTGGTCTTGGCCACCGTGATGTCGGGTTGGCGCTGCATTGGATCGTCGATCGGCAGGGGTTCGAAGATGAGTTCCGAATCGGAGTTGGTGACCTCGAGGACGACCTCGGCCAACTCGAGCATGGTGAACTCACCGGGGTTGCCGATGTTGACCGGATCGTGGATGTCGGAATCCAGCAGGGCCAGAAATCCCCGGATCTCGTCGTCGACGTAGCAGAAGCTGCGGGTCTGGGTGCCGTCGCCGTAGATCGTCAGCGCTTCGCCCTGCAGGGCCTGCCGGATGAAGTTGGTGACGACCCGCCCATCGCGAGGCTTCATCCGCGGGCCGTAGGTGTTGAAGATGCGGACGATGCGGGTGTCGAGTCCGTGGTGGCGGTGATAGGCCATCACCATGGCCTCGGCGAACCGTTTGGCCTCGTCGTAGCAGCCGCGGGGTCCGACCGGATTCACATGACCCCAGTAGCTCTCCGGCTGGGGGTGTACGGCCGGATCGCCATAGACCTCCGACGTCGAGGAGATCATGAATGTGGCATCTTTGGCCTTGGCCAGCCCGAGGGCGTTGTGGGTGCCGAGGCTGCCGACCTTCAGCGTTTGAATCGGCGCAGCCAGGTAGTCGGGAACCGACGCGGGGCTGGCCCAGTGCATCACGACGTCGACATCGCCGTCGATCGAGATGTGTTCCGACACATCGTGGAAGATGAACTCGAAGTCGGCCGAACCCTCGAGGTGCTCGATGTTCTCCATCCGGCCGGTGATGAGGTTGTCGAGGCACACGACCGAATCACCGCGTTCGATGAACGCGTCGCAGAGGTGCGATCCGAGAAACCCCGCGCCGCCGGTGATGACTACGCGGCCCATGGGGAAGCCTTTCGAAGCAGTGCCATGCGGCGGCTAGTTGCGGCCGATGCCCTGGTAGGCGAACCCGGCGCGGTGCACGGCGCCTCGATCGAGGATGTTGCGGGTATCGACGATGGCGCGGGCCGCCATCGCGCTGCCCAGCTTCTCGAGATCGACCCACTTGAACTCGTCCCACTCGGTGAGCACCACCATGACGCTGGCGTTCTCGCAGGCCGCGTAGGCATCGTCGACGATCTGGAGTTCGGCGATCGCCAGATCGGCCGGCAGCTCACTGCACGCGGGGTCATAGGCCCGCACGTTGGCGCCCTGCGCGACGAGTCGATTGATGACCTCGAGCGCCGGCGACTCGCGTACATCGTCGGTGCCGGCCTTGAAGGTGAGCCCCAGCACGCCGACCGACACGCCGGAAATGGAGCCTCCGGCCGCATCGATGACCTTCTGGGTGACTCGGTCGAACTGCTCGTCGTTGACGTCGATGACGCCGCGCAGCAACGTGAAGTCGTAGCCGCCGTCCTCGGCGATGGAGATCATGGCCCGGGTGTCCTTCGGGAAGCAGGAACCACCCCAACCCGGCCCCGGTCGCAGGAACTGATGGCCGATGCGTTGGTCGTAGCCGATACCGAGCATGACGTCGTTCACGTCGGCGCCCACCGCTTCGCACACCGCGGCGACCGCGTTCACGAACGAGAGCTTGGTGGCCAGGAAAGCGTTGGAGGCGTACTTCGTGGTCTCGGCCGACGCCGGATCGGTGACCAGGATCGGCGCCCGGGTACCGAGGAAGAGTGAGGCCACCCGGGTGGCTGCGGTCTGATTCTCGGCACCGATCACGACCCGATCGGGGTTCAAGAAATCGTCGACCGCCGAACCCTCGCGGAGGAATTCGGGGTTCGACACGACGGTGACATCGCTGCGCCCGAGAGCTTGCTCGACCAGGCGGGTGGAACCGACCGGCACCGTGGACTTGTTGACGACGATCGCGCCACGATCGAGGTGGGGTGCAATCTGTTGGGCGGCGGCCTGGATGTAGCTGAGATCAGCCGAGCCGTCGGCCCGCTGCGGGGTAGGCACACACAGGTACACGAACTCGCGCCCGGCGACGCTGTTCTCGGCACCCAGGACGAAGCTGAGCCGGCCGGCCGCCATGCCTTCCTGGACAATTTGTTCGAGGCCTTCCTCGTGAATCGGAATCTTGCCGTCCTTGAGCATGTCGACCTTCTTCTGGTCGATGTCCGCACACAGGACGTCGTGCCCGAGTTTGGCGAAGCAGGCGCCGGTGGTGAGGCCCACATAGCCCGTACCGATTACCGCGATACGACTGGTCATTTACGCTTTCCTCCTGGCCACGGTTCTGCGTTGGGCCATCTTGCATTTTGGGTGCTGGCTTGCCTTGGGTACTGGCTTGCATCGAGTACGTACCGCCGGCCCCATGAAATGGGGCGCCACCGGTCAACCTGCGAGGATACGCCAGAAACCGGTGCAAATGCCACTTCCTGTGACTTTTTGCACCACTCCCCGTGACTTCTCGTGTGTTCAACCTTTGGGGTGTTTGACGATTGGGTGTTCAACGACCGGTGTCGGCGACAGCCTACGCCGCTAGGAACAACTCACACCCTCGGGCGGCCGGCCGAGGATCTCGGCGATCGTCGTGCTCGGGATGGTCAGGACCGGTGCCTCGGTCGTGGTGGTCGGTGACTCGGTGGTCGTCGGCGCCGGTGATGCCGAGGTCGGAGTCGTTCGGGTCGTTGGGGTGGTCGGCGAGACGTCCTCGCCGTAGACCAGCTGTTCCACCTCGAAGACCGGCCCGGGGATGAAGGCCACGCCCTCGTAGTCATCGCCAACGGCCAACTCCACGACCGACACGAGCTCGTCGTCCTCGTCGAACTCGTCGGGCACCAGCTCGAACTCCGGTGTGGGCACGATGAACCGACCGAGCAGAATCGCTTCGTCGACTTCGCCGGGCGAGAAGCGAATCACGGTTCGACCCGAGCCCGAGGGCGCCGTGTCCGTGTCGATCGCGAAGCCACGCTCGGCCAGGAAGTCCCGGGCGTCGCTCACCAGCTCGCTGTCCGTGCCGCTCACCGCGACCTGCACGTCCTCGATGTCGAGGAACCCGCCCTCGCCCCGGAAGACGTCGAGCACTTCCTGGGCCGGTCCGCTTCGCATCCGGAGCACTGCGTCGCCCGGGTGTTCGGCGCGATCCTCCGCCGTCGGGTTCTCGATCTCCTGAACCTCGGAGTCGCGCGGAACCCAAACGTCGTAGACCGGCAGGTTGTACCGCCGTAATCGTTCGGGCTCGAAGTCACTGAACGAGTTGGCCAGGCGGTTGAGATCGTCGGGGGTGAGCACTTGATCGAGGGTCACTGCGTCGATGCCGGCATCGATGAGCCGTTTGATCTCAGCCGGATTCCGGCCGCCCTGGTTCACCGCAGCCTCCAAAGCCAGAACCAGGAAATCCTGCTGCCGCTCGTTGCGATCGAGGCCAGCCCGAAGGTCGATACGCCGCCAGCGGTCCTCGTCCTCGTCGTAACGTTCGAACTCGCGGCCGCGCACGTAGGCCAGGGCCATGTCGCCGTCGAGCCGGTGGCAGCCTCCCTCACCGACCCAGAACCCCGATTCGCGATCGCGGACGCCGCTGTCGGTCCACACCGAGATGCCGCCGATGGCGTCGATCAGATCGGCGAAGCCCGCGAAATCGACCTGTACGTAGTGGTTGACCTCCACGCCGAAGTTGAGGTCGATCGTCTCCACCAGCTTCTCGGGCCCACCGATCGCGAGCGCGGTGTTGATTCGCCACTCCCGCGGTGTGCCCGGGATTGGCACGTAGAGGTCGCGGGGTATGCCGACCACGGCCGCTTCGGTGGTCCGGGGGTCCAGGCGGACCAGCATGATGGTGTCGGCCCGAACCTGACCATTGCGCTCGTCCTCGATGTTACGACCGGCCAGTCGGGGATCATCGGGGTCGAGCCCCTCCGCGCTGTCCGAGCCGACGAGCAGAAAGGTCACCGGCTCACCGGTCTCGATGTCGACCGGCGCGAGTACATCGGAGCTGAAGGCGACCCGAGGAATCTCGAGGGCCAGCTTCTCCGCGGCGCGGATACCCCAGGCCACCACGACACATGCCGTGATGACGAAGGCGCTTGCGATAATCAACAGGCGCTGCGGCCAAGTACGTCGAAGCCGAGGACCCACGGCGGGCCACGCTAGTGCATGGGCTGGCTCCGTCGTTGTCGCTGAGACTGCACCACCGCTGTCGCTGAGACTGGGCCGGACCCTACGATGGGCGACGTGGTCACCCGCATCCCGGCCCTCGCTGTTGTGGGCGACCGCTTCGCCGAGGGTCTCGCCGAAGTCACCGACGATCTGAGCGCGCTCGACAGCTCGGGATTCTGGGCCGTGGTCTTGCCGTTCGAGGGCCAACCGATCTGCGCCCGCTTTGCCCGCACCCGACCGGCCTACACCTGGCCCGGTCGTCCGTGGCAGGGCCCGGACCGGGCGGCGTGGTCCAGCGATCTCGACGGCGATGCGTTCCGCAACGGGGTCCGCTCGATACGCAATTCGATCGCGGCCGGCGACGTGTACCAGGTCAACCTCACCCGCCGGTTGTCTGCTCCTTTGGCGGTTCCCGATCCGTTCGGCACCATCGACATCGCCTCGCTGGGCGCCGCACTGGCCGAGGGCAACCCGGCCCCGTTCAGCGCGGTGATCCGGTTGCCCGAGCACGGGGTTCTGATCGCGTCGGCGTCGCCCGAGCTGTACCTGCGCCGTGACGGGCGCGATGTCTGGTCGGCGCCGATCAAGGGCACGGCCAAGACCGAAGAGGAGTTCCTGGCCAAGGACCAGGCCGAAAACGTGATGATCGTCGATCTGGTCCGCAACGACTTCGGTCGGGTGTGCGAGTACGGATCCGTCCAGGTGCCGGCGCTGATGGCCGTGAAGGAGGCGCCCGGCTTGGTGCACCTCGAATCGACGGTGACCGGCCGGCTTCGTTCGGGGATGGGCTGGGCCGAGCTGATCGAGGCCACGTTCCCGCCGGGCTCGGTGACCGGTGCGCCCAAACTGGCCGCGATCGAGCAGATCCAGCGGTTGGAGCCGAGCCCGCGTCGTTACTACTGCGGCGGGATCGGCTGGGTCGATGCCGATCGCGGCATCGGCGAGATCAACGTCGCCATTCGCACCTTCTGGATCGATTCGGGCTTCCTGTTCTTCGGAACCGGCGGCGGTATCACCTACGACTCGGACCCGGAGCAGGAGTGGCAGGAAACCCGGCTGAAGGCCGACAACCTCCTGCGGGTGGCCAGCGCCGTGCCAGCGGTATAGACGGCGCCGTGCCAGCGGTATAGACAGGCGCAACAATGAGCGTGATCTGGTTGAACGACGGCCTGGTACAGGCGAGCGATGCGTCGATCTCACCGTTCGACCACGCGGTCACGGTCGGCGACGGCATCTTCGAGACCCTGCAGATCGCGACTGATGCACAGACCGGTGCGCCGGCCGCATTTGCGATGGGTCGTCACCTTCGCCGGCTGCACCGCAGCGCGGATCTGCTCGGCTTGGCGCCACCCGACGACGCGCTTCTGCGGACCGCAGCCGCCGCGGTGGTGGCCGCCAATCCCGACACCAATCGACTTCGAATCACGATGTCGGCCGGGCTCGGCCCGCTGGGTTCGGGACGATACGAGTCGGCTCCCACCATCATCGTCGCGGCCACCGCAGGGGCGCCGCATCCGCCGGTTGCCGATGTCGCGCTGGTGCCGTGGACCCGCAACGAGCGCGGCGCCACCGCGGGTGCCAAGACAACCTCGTATGCCGAAAACGTGATCGCTTTGGCCGCGGCCAAGAAGGCCGGCGCCCAAGAGGCGCTGCTGGCCAACACGCGAGGCGAGTTGTGCGAAGGCACCGGATCGAACGTGTTCGTCGTGGTCGACGGGCGGGTGGTGACCCCGCCGCTGGACTCCGGTTGCCTGGCCGGCATCACTCGCGAGCTGATACTCGAACTCATCGATGTCGACGAGGCGCCCCTCCCCTACGACATCCTGCAGTTGACCACCGAGGCGTTCCTGACCTCCAGCCTGCGCAACGTCCAACCGATCGCCACCATCGATGGCCGACCGCTCAGCCCTCCGGGCGAGCTCACCCGGGCTGCCATGGCTGCGTTCGAAGAGCTGCTCGTCACCACGATCGAACCCTGAGGTCGCGCTCGTTCCCGCCCGCCAAATCATCGCTCGAAGATCGGGGCGACCCGGGTGCGGATGCGGTGCTCGGTGCCGCGCGACAGCCGTACCAGTTCGTACTTGCCGCGGCCACGGCGGACCACCCAACCGAGCTTGACCGGGTGGCGCATCGAATTGCTCACGATCTGGCTACTCGAGCGACGGCCCTTGCACACCGGCAAGGCGTCCAACCGACGGGCCAACTCGGCGACGGAGCCGTGGCCGCCGGCATCCAGCAGCAGCTTGAGCACCAAGTAGCGCATTTCGGTGTATTGGACGATGAAGCGGCCGTCGTCGTCTCGTTGCAGTGATCCAGGCATGGCCCGAAGATACGTAGCGCCTGTGACAGTCTCACCCTTCACAGACACAGAGGGCAGGTGTCCCGAGCCGCCGAGCGCCGTTCGGAGGCATGCCCACGCTTGTGCCACAACTCGTCTACGGCAGGCGCCTTTCGGCCACGCCTTCTCCGGGTACGAACCCAGCGACCTTTCGTCAGTTGCCCACGCTTGTGCCACAGCTCGCCATTCGCGCTCATGACGCGCGCACGCCGACCGGACCCCTGACGGAGTTCATCCTCGGAGCCGGACGTCCGTGGCATGACGTCCACCGTCCTCGACATGCGCCCGTCCGCGCGAGCGGCGCAAACCTTGTGGCACAAAGCCGGGCAAATCCGGGTTGCGGTGGGACCGCGACCCCGTGCCGCATCTCTGGGCCAGTAGGAATCCCTGCAACAGAAGGGAAACGCTGTGGCACAAGGGCGGGCAATGCTGCCAAGCCAGGACCAGCGCAGCCAGGCGCGACGAACTCAGGCGCGGCGGAGGTGCACCACGTCGCCGACGGAAATCTCGTGAAGGGCGCCGGCCTCGTCGGTGAGCACGAGGTGCCCCGCGGCGGTGAGGCCGGTGGCGGTGCCGGTGAGCGGCGGCTTCGCGGCCCGTTCGATACGGACCGGGCGGCCGAGGGTCACGCAACAGTCGACGTAGGCGGCCCGCAGCCCGTCGAGATCCGGCCCCTCGAGATCCGGCCCGTCGAGATCCGGCCCGTCAGCCCGATCGGGCCCGGGCGTGATGCGATCGAGCCACCGGTCGTAGGCCGCGAGAAGGTGCCGCAGGACCGTCTGTCGATCACCGTCGTAGCCGAGCCGGCGCAGACTGGTCGCCCCGGGCGGCGCCACTTCCATCACAGGCGAATCTGGGCCAGGGGAATCTGGGCCAGGGGAATCTGGGCCAGGCCAACCGACGTTGAGCCCGAGGCCCAGCACCAGCGTGGTGCTGGTCGCCTCGGCCAACATGCCACCGACCTTGCCATGGTCTTCGGCGGCGCCGAGCGCAACGATGTCGTTCGGCCACTTCACACCCACACCGACACCGACCGCCCCGATGGCTTCGACGGCAGCGACGGCCAACGCGGTGCCGAAGCGACCCCAACCAGCGGGGGCCGGAACGCCGAACTCGGCGGGATCGAGGCGGATCGACAGCAGGAGGTTCCGGCCCGGCGGTGCCTGCCACCGGCGATCGAGGCGACCCCGGCCCGCGGTCTGATGGTCGGCCACCAGGACCGTCGAGCTCGCGGTCGGGCCCGGCCCGTCGGCGAGCAGGTCGGCATTGGTCGATCCGGTCTCGGCCACCCAGCGACAATCAGTGAACCGGGTGCCGACCGCGGCGGAGATCGGGTCGAGCGAATCAGACATTGTTTGGCACCGGTCTCGCACTTGGGGGGCCTGGCCGTGTAACCATAAGGCGTGTTTTCGAAAGTATTGATAGCAAACCGCGGCGAAATCGCCGTTCGGGTCATCCGTGCCTGCCAGGAACTGGGCGTACAAACCGTCGCGGTCTACAGCGACCTCGACCGCGAGGCCATGCACGTGCGCCTGGCCGATGAGGCCTACGCCCTGGGCGGGCAGACGGCCGCCGAGAGCTACCTCAACACCGATGCCCTGCTCGACGCCATCGACAAGAGCGGCGCCGAAGCCGTGCACCCCGGCTACGGATTCTTCTCCGAGAATGCCGATTTCGCGCGGGCCATCACCGATCGCCGTGTGACCTTCATCGGGCCACCGCCGGCCGCGATCGAAGTCATGGGCGACAAGATCTCGGCCCGCAAGGCGGCCGAGGAGGTCGGCGTCAGCGGCGTGCCCGGTACCACCGACTTCATCACCGACCCCGAGCAGGTCCGTGCCTTCGGCGCCGAACACGGCTACCCGGTCGCCATCAAGGCGGCCTACGGCGGCGGCGGTCGCGGCATGAAAGTCGTCGACTCCGAAGCCGAGATCGAATCGGCAATCGAATCGGCGCAGCGCGAAGCCACCGCCTATTTCGGTCGCGACGAGATCTACATGGAGCGCTACCTCACCAAGCCCCGCCACATCGAAGTGCAGGTGTTCAGCGACACCCACGGCAACCACCTGTACCTGGGCACCCGCGACTGCTCGGCCCAGCGCCGCCACCAGAAGCTCATCGAAGAGGCTCCGGCTCCGGGCATCCCGGCCGAGACCCTCACCGCGATGGGTGAAGCAGCGGTCGCCGTCGCACGCGGCTGTGGCTACGTCAACGCCGGCACCGTCGAATTCCTGTACGAAGACGGTGACTTCTACTACCTCGAAATGAACACCCGGCTGCAGGTCGAGCACCCGGCCACCGAGTTGGTCACCGGCCTCGACCTCGTCGCGCTGCAGCTTGCGGTCGCGGCCGGCGATCCGCTGCCGTTCACCCAGGACGACGTGACCATCACCGGGCACGCCATCGAGGTTCGCATCAACGCCGAAGACCCGGCCGAAGGGGCCTTCCTCCCGTCACCGGGCCGGATCGCATCGATGATCACCCCCGACGGGTACGGCGTGCGCTTCGACGCCGGCTACGCCGAAGGCGATGAGGTCTCGCAGTTCTACGACAATCTGATCGGCAAGCTCGTCGTGTGGGGCGCCGATCGCGACATCGCCATCCGTCGGGCTGTTCGCGCCCTGCGCGAACTCGAGATCACCGGTCCGGCCACCACCATTCCCGCCGATCTGGCCATTCTCGAGCACCCCGACTTCGCGGCGATCGACCACTCGACCAAATGGGTCGAAGACGTCCTCGATCTCACCGGCGTCGGCAGCAGCGCCACGCCGACCGACGACACCGCCGAAGCAACGGTGCGGCGCGACATCGCGGTCGAGGTCAACGGTAAGCAGTTCTCGGTCAGCATGTGGGTGCCCGATCAAGCTTCGAACCCCAACGGCCGCACGAAGCGGGCGCCCCGCAAGAAGTCGGGTGGTGGCGGAGCGGCCGGTTCGGGCCAAATCGAGGTCCCGATGCAGGGCACGATCATCAAGGTCGAGGTCAGCGAAGGCGACACGGTCGAAGCCGGTCAAGTGCTCTGCGTACTCGAGGCGATGAAGATGGAGAACAACATCACCACCGATGTCGCGGGCACCGTCAAGGAATTGAAGGTCGTGGCCGGCGATTCGGTCGGCGGCGGCGACGTCGTCGCCGTCATCGGCTGAGCGGGGCGGCTACTCGGCCGATTCGACGATCACCTCGCTGAGCGTGGGGTGAATGAACAAGCTGTCGACGATATGACCGACGGTCAGGCGCGCCGTCACGGCCAACGCCACCACCGCGATCAGCTCCGCGGCATGGCGGCCGACGACCGAACCGCCCAGGATCACGCCGGTGGCGGGGTCGGAGATCAGTTTCACGAACCCCCGAGGATCATCGTTGATCAAGGCCTTGGCCGAAACCGAAAATGGCACCTTGGTGACCCGGATCTTGCGGCCCTCGGCGAAGGCGTCGGCCTCGGCCAAACCGACATCGGCGATTTCGGGTTCGGTGAAGATCGCCGAGGCCGCTTTGTCGTAGTCGAGATGGCGATGGGGCAGGTCGTGCATCCCCATCACGTGTTCGGCGATCTTGCGGCCCTGCATCGTGGCCACCGACGACAGTGGCAGCTTGCCGGACAAGTCACCGGCCGCGTAGATGTGCGGAATCGAAGACCGGCAGTGATGATCGATGTTGACGTACCCGTGTTCGGTCTCGATGTCGATGTTGTCGAGGCCCAGCGATTCGCTGTTGGGGACCGAGCCAATGGCCAGCAAGGCGTGCGAGCCGGTGGCGATTCGGCCGTCGGTGCAGCGCACGTGGACGAGATCGCCCTCCCGTTCGATAGCGGTCGCCCGGGCCCCCTTGTAGAGATGCACGCCCCGGGCCAGGAAGTTCTCCTCCAACGCGGCGGCAACCTCGGGATCCTTGTTGGGCAGAACCTGCTGGCGGCTGACGATGAGCGTGACCTCGGAGCCGAAGCTCTTGAACATGTGCACGAACTCCACGCCGGTCACACCGGAACCGATGACGACCAGGTGTTCGGGCATCTCGTTGGGCGGGTAGGCGTCACGCGTCGTGAGGATGCGATCGCCGTCGATCGCGGCCCAATCGGGGATGCGGGGCCGGCTACCGGTGCTCAGCATGATGTAGTCGGCTTCGATCTCGATCTCGCCCTCGGCCGTGTCGGCGATGACCTGGTGCAACCCGGCGATCCGGCCGGTGCCCTCGAGCATCCGTACCCCCTGGCTCTCGAGCAGTTCGGTCTGATTGGTCTGGAGTCGAGCCTCGATCGTGGCCAGCCGGTGGCGGAGGTTGTCAAGGTCGACCAGCGGCTTCACTTCGCCGAGCCCCATGCCGGCCGATCGGGCCAGAAACGACATCGCGCCGCCGGTGGCGATCATGGCCTTGGACGGAATGCAGTCCCAGAGGTGCGCGGCTCCGCCGACGACATCGCGTTCGATCATGGTGACTTCGGCACCGAGCCGAGCCGCGAAGGTGGCGGCGGCATTTCCAGCCGGGCCACCGCCGATGATGGCGAGGGAAGTTGGCATACCGGGCCAATCTATCGTCGCGCCCCGAATCCCGAGGCCATGGGGGCCCTGAGCCACCATCGCCCGAGCAGACATCGGAGGTGAATGCCGGTATGGTCGGTCTCATGTTCGCGTACTTTGACGCCGGCACCGGCTCGATGATCCTGTCCTTCTTCGCGGCCGGCTTCGCCGGAATCGTGGTCTTCGGCAAGTCGCTCTGGTACAAGATCGCCTTCTGGCGCAAAGACGATGCCCGAACGCTCGATGTCGACACCGAGCTCGAGATCGACCCGGAGGTCGACGCTGCATTGGACGCGGAAACCGACGGTGGGCTCGATCTGGGCGAGATCGACGATTCCGAACTCGAGATCGGCTAGTTGCGCTCGCTCACCGACGCATAAGCAGCCACCAACCATGCCGCGGCGGCCTCGGCGCTGCGACCCACGTTGTACACCGATTCGTCGCGGACGGCGGCAGCCTTTTCGGCGAATGCTCCGGGGTCGGCGGTGAGGCGCTCGACCGAGCCGACGACGCCGCCGAGTTGCTCCGGGGCGATCACCTCGCCCAACTCGTGGCGTAGCCGCACTTCGATCGGTTCGATGCCCAGATCGGTATAGCCGGGATTGTTGACCTTGGTCGGCACATCGACGAACAACACCGGCCGTTCGAGCCCGAGGCTGTAGTCGAAGGCCGCGCCGGACCAGTCGCTGACCATCAACGCCGCCGTGGTGACCGACTCGCGATCGCGCATGTCGGTCTCGACCCGCAATTGGCCGAACTCCGAGAGCTCGGCTTGCAGGTCGCCGGCCAGGCCCGGATGGTGCCGGGTGGTCATCGGGTGCAGCCGCACGATCACCTCGTAACCGGCCTGGAGCAGCGCCCGGGCAATCGCCGCGCCCTCGGTCCGCTCCATCATCGCGTTCGGGCCCCAAGTGCCGGCCAGCACCACCCGCCGCTCGACCGGTGTGGCGGTGGCGGCCTCGGCCCGCAACAGGTCGAGCCGGCCATACCCATGCTTCACCAAGCGCTTGCGGGGCGTGCCGTAGTGGGCCTCGCTGGCTCGGATCTCCGCGGCGTGGTGCGGCCCGACGCACAACACGGTGTCGAACTGATCGAACGCACCGGGCCGGTACACCATGTGAGTGCTGACGAAGGCATGGAACAGATACACGTAGTGCACCGGGTGGATCGATCGCTTGACGTCGTAGGTGCCGAGGTCGGGCGTGGTGGTCAGCAACAAGCCGGCCTGCATGTCGCGAAAGGCAACGGCCCGCACTGCGCCATCGCCGATGTCGAAGGCTCGCAAGCGCGGATGGTCGCGCTCGAGTTGCGGGTCGGTGGCCTCCGAGGTCAGGTAGGTGATGTTGACATCGTGTTGATCGAGGAGCCGATCGACGACCGGGCCCAGGTGAGCCCAATCGCTGCGGTTCTCGGCGTAGACCACCAGGCGACGCCACTCGGCCGGCAGCTTCTTGAATGCCTTGGCTGCCGCCTTGAGGGCCTTCGCGCTCATCGATTCAGCCGGCGATCTTGATACCGGCCAAGACCTCGTTGGCCACCGGCACCAGCATCGCCCGCAAGCTGTGGCTTCCGATCACGACGTACAGGCAGAACCCGCGATCGCCGACGTGGAAGAACCGTTGCGCGCCGGCCTGCCCGGCCTGCGGCCGTTGCAGGGTGTCGGTGGCGAAGTCGTCGGGGTGGAGCGATTGTGGGACACCTTCGGCCGAGAACAGGACCGACCGGGCCGATTCGGCGTCGTATTCGTTGAGGCAGACGAGAACGCCACGGCGACCCATGATGTCGACCGCGCCACTGCCGAAATCGCCCCGCTCGGCGGGCAGGGAGAAGTTCGCGGCGTGCAGCGACGGGGCCTCGGTGCCGGCCGCCGCGGTGCTGGCGAAGTCGACCGGACGTTTGAATATCTCGCCGTCCCACCCGGCGGGCAGGGCGACGGTGAGACCAAATGCCTCGAGCTCGGTGGAGCTACGACGATTACGCACAGGGGCCTTCCTTCGGAGTCACAGCGCGGCCAGCCCCACGACGGCAGAGCCCGCAACGGCGGCCAGGGCCGCAACGGTGCCGACCCGCACGCGGGGCGCCTGCGCGGCCAGCCGCCGATGAAACCGCCGGAGCTGGTCGGGGGTTTGAATCCGGGCGGTGGTGAGGATCAACAAACCGCGGGCCAGTCCGAACGTTCCACCGAGCACCAGGGCCGGGCCCCAGCCACCGAGCGCAGCCTGCACGATCAGGACGTAGACCGCCGCGGTGGTGATGTAGGTGAGCACACCGGCGCCGAGCTGCACGCCGAAGCCCAAGCCGTAGACCCAGCCCCGGTAGGCGACCAGCCAGTCCTCGTTCACCTGGCGATGCCACGACGGTAGGGCTCGGCCGCGCGCCGCGAGATCGATCCAGAGTCCGGCCAAGGCGGCGGCGGCCAGCATCGAGATCGCGGCCCGGTCGTTCAGCACGGCGCGCAGCGGCCAGCCGACGACGGCCGACGCCGCACCCAAGGCGAGCCCGCCGAGCACGGAACCTGCGATGTACGCCACCACGGTTCGGCTCCAGTTGCGTTGTCGCGTCCGCTCCCCGAGCGGATGGATGCTCGAGAGCATCGATTCGCCTCAAGGCGACCACGTCGAACGCACCGCGGCCACGACCGCGAGCAGGACGCCGAGGGTCAGGTAGGCCGAGGTCGCGAGGCCGGCGGTCACTGGTCTTCGGTCTCGTCGGGGCGGCCATCGAGGTACAGGCTCGGGTGACCGGGACCGATACCGGCCCGCTCGAGCTCCTCGTCGGCCCGTTCCATGCGCTCGGCACCCGATCGAGCCGGACGAGAACCCGGCGTCGTGGCGAGCCCGGCATCGGCCAGCGACTGTTCGAGCAGGGACACGACCTGCGGCCAACTGGCGGCGGCGCCCTCACCGACGATCGACCCCGTCGGGCCGTCGACCAGCAGGAAGTAGGGCGAGACGGGCACGTTGTAGTCGTCCCACGCCTGACTGCTCATGAGGGTCTTCACCCGGCGCGGGGCGAGTTCGCTCACCTTGGCCAGGCTTTCGGCTTCGGGCCCCTTGGTGATGATGACCAGTTGCGTGTCACCACCCGGAATCTGGTCGGCTCCGCCTTCGGCGAAGGCCTGCCAGAACCCCGCGCAGGTCAGACAGCCCGACGACAAGAAGGCGAGGAGAGTGCGGTGTTCGACGCCATCGACCGTGACCTTCGACGAGCCACCGTCGATGGTGGCGCCGACCAGATCGGCGGCCTCGGTGGAGGCGATCGCGCGCGGTTGGGCCACCCCCGGCCGCGTCGAGAACGAACCTTCCTGCTCTGCGGCGCCGCGATGATCGGGATCGAGCACATCGCCGAGGCCGAGCTCGTGCAGAGCCCGCAGCACTTCGGCATGACTGCGCAGTAGCCCCGCGACCAACACGGCCAAGAGGCCGACGACGACGGCGAGCAGCACGACCAACACGGTCATGGCACGTTCACCTGACTGCACTCGAGCAGGGCCGAGCGGTGGCCCCCCGCAATGTCGAGGGCGTACACACAGACTTGATGGTTGCCCGGGGCGAGGACGAGGTCGAACCGGAACCCGTGGCGCGGACCGTAGCCCGGATAACGATTGGCGATGTTGTTGCGCACGTTGTTGGCCAGGCCGCCGCCCGCGTACTCACCATCGACGTAGACGTGTACCGGCGCCGGCGCCGGGCTGTCGGGATCGATCGCCCAGCCCCGCACGGTGACGGTCTGCCCCTGGCGGGAGACCTCCTGGATGCGCCCGAACGGGGTGCCGCTGCGGGTGTTGATCGGCAACTTGGCCACCATGACGCTGGGATCGCCGGTGCGATCGATCGCGAAGACCCGCACGTCGTGGAGACCGGCTTGCTCGAACGCCAGCGGAATGGTGAACCCGCCGGTTCCGATGTTGAACGGAAGGTCGTTTCGGGGCTCATCGGCCCAGACCGCGGTGCGGAACGCGCCGTCGACATACACGTGGAGGACCACCGGGCTCGCGGTATCGGGATCGATCGCCCATCCCCTGATGGTGACGCGATCGAGCCGCTCCTCGACGGTCTCGACCAGGCCGACGGGTGAACCACCGACCACCGTGTCCTCGCAGTCGATGCGGCGACTACCCCCGGTCGCCGGTCTCGCGTCGACGCAGATGTTGTGCGAGCCGGCGCCGGCCGGCACAACGACCGAGAAGCCGTGGTTTTCACCGCTGGCGAACAAGCCCTCGAGCTCGACCCGAGGCTCGCGCGCCGTACGGTTCGCGACCGGCGTGCCGTCGACGCTGACCGTCACCCGGACTTCGTCATCCGACGCCGGATCGACCGCCCAACCGGTGACCAACACACCACCCGGTACCTGACCGACCGACGTGACCTCACCGGTCAGTGCGTTCGGGCGAAGGTCGACATTGCGACAACCGAGACGGGTGTTGTTCCCGACGCCGACATCGATGGCGTAGGCACAGATCGACCGGATGTCGCCGGTGGGCGCGTCGACGACGAAATCGAATCCGCGCCGGGCCCCGAACGCCGGGTAGGCGTCGCGAATGTCGTTGCGGCGTTGGTCGGCGACACCACCGCCGAGGTACGTGCTCCCCGAGTAGATGTGGACCGAGAGCCGCTGGGCCGAGTTCGGGTCGAGGGCCCAGCCCCGCACGCGGACCCGACCGTCGCCGGTAGGAACGGCGACATCGAGCGCGCCGATCGGTGAGCCACCGGGCACGATGTAGGTCTGGCAGCCGATCCGCCGCACCGCAGCGCCATCGACGACGCTGGCACACAAGCTCTGCTGGCCGGCCGGCACGGGAATCTCCGCTTCGTACCAGGTCACGGCCGGTCCGCTCGGCTCGGGCTGACCGACCTGCGCACCGGTGCGCGATGCGGTGG
>JABDJW010000043.1 GCA_013002375.1 Acidimicrobiales bacterium
ACGCTCATTGCATCGACGCCGGTGGGCCAGCTGTCACCGAACCACACGTTGAATGTCTTCGGTTTGGACGTCGTCTCG
Source organism: Acidimicrobiales bacterium (assembly GCA_013002375.1). Taxonomy (GTDB): domain Bacteria; phylum Actinomycetota; class Acidimicrobiia; order Acidimicrobiales; family SHLQ01; genus JABDJW01. Next base: position 79 of record JABDJW010000043.1, read on the forward strand.
AACGGCTCGCCGTCGAAATCGAATCCCTCATGGAGCTCGAACCGGACGCCGGCCTCGCCGATCCACTCCGGCGGGACCGAACCGGCCCGGCGGCTCATGTCGACCCCCATCGCGGTGCCGACGACCCGATCACCGAGCCGCTCGGTCATCTCGGCCAGCACCGAGGTGGTGCGATGCGGAATGAGGCTCGCCGAACCGCCGCCGAACATCGCCGTGTTCGCAACGCCTGGGCCGATCAAGGCCACCGAGCCCTCGTCGGCGAGGGGAAGCATCGAGCCCTCGTTGCGGATCAGCACCATCGACTCGGCCGCGGCACGCCGAGCGAGCGCCCGGTGCTCCTCGCGCTCGATGCTGGTCTCATCATGCTCGGTCAGCGTGTCCAGCCGGCCGGCCCACTCCAGGAACCGCAGCATGCGACGGACCTTGTCGTCGATCAGCTCCTCGGCGACATCGCCCGACTCGACCGCGGCGAGCAGCCTGCCCTTGCCCCAGAAGCGTCCGGGACCGGGCATCTCGAGATCGAGACCGTGCAGTGCGGGGGCCACCGTCTCCTTGATCGCGCCCCAGTCCGAGACGACGAAGCCCTGGAAACCGAATTCATCCTTGAGCACGTCGATCAACAGCTCGTGGTGCGCGCAGGCGTGGTGACCATTGACGAAGTTGTAGGCCCCCATGACCGACCAGACGCCGGCCTCCTTCACCGCGGCTTCGAACGGCGGAAGGTAGATCTCGCGCAGACTGCGCTCGTCGACAACGACATCGATGGTGTGCCGCTCGAACTCCTGGTCGTTCGCGATGTAGTGCTTCGCACAGGCACCGACGCCGTGGCTCTGCACACCATTGATGAACGCCACCGCGATGCGCGAGCTCAACTCGGGATCTTCGCTGTACGACTCGAAATGGCGGCCACCACGCGGCGACCGGTGCAGATTGATGGTGGGCGCCAACAAGACGTCGACCTTGCGATCGTTGCACTCGACGCCGATGGCGTCGCCGATCTCCTGAATGAGCCCGGGGTTCCACGTCGCGGCCAGCGCTGATGGCCCCGGAACGACGAGACCATTCGCCTGCGCTCGACCGCGAACACCGACCGGTCCATCGCTCACGCACCAGTCCGGAATGCCGAGCCGCTCGCAACCGGGAACGATCCACGGACCGAGCCCGGAAGCCATCGTGCACTTCTCCTCGAGGGTCAGCTGCGCAAGGCGCTCATCGATGTCGGTCATCGTGCGGCTCCGGGGTGACGTGGCGGATGGGACGCGACAGCCGTCCTAGACCAGCGGTATATTGCCTGTCCATGTGATCGGCAGTGCGCGCGTGGTACACCGGCCTGACCAACTCGCCCCAGAAACATTTCACCCGAGGAAGTGGAACCCATGAGCACGACCGACCGCTACACCGTGATCTCGGCGGATTGCCACGCCGGCGGGAACCACGCCCAGTACCGCGAGTACCTCGCAGCCGAGTACCTGGACGAATTCGACGAGTGGCGCGGGCGCTACAAGAACCCGTTCCGCGATCTCCAGGACGATGGCCGGAGCCGCAACTGGGATGACGAGCGCCGGCTCGGCGATCTCCACGACGACGGCGTTGTCGCCGAAGTCGTCTTCCCCAATACGGTGCCGCCCTTCTTCCCCACCGGTGTCGTGGTCGCTCCGGCCCCGTCGCCAGAGACCTTCCGAAAGCGGCTCGAAGGCATCAGGGCGCACAACCGCTGGCTGGCCGACTTCGTGGGCCGCTACCCGAACCAGCGGGTCGGCCTGGCCCAGATCCTGCTGAACGACGTCGACGAGGCCATCGCCGACGTTCGTTGGTGCCACGACCACGGCATCAAGGGCGTGTTGTTGCCCGGTGCCTCGCCCGACACGCCATGGATCGAACCGCTGTCGTCGGCGGCCTACGACCCACTCTGGGCGGTCTGCCAAGAGCTCGACATGCCGGTCACCCACCATGCCGGTGGCAGTGGCATCCCGGAATTCGAGGACACTCCCTTCCGCAACCTCATCTTCATGATGGAGAGCAGTTTCTACGCCAATCGGGCGTTTTGGCACATGATCTGGGGTGGCGTGTTCGAACGGTTCCCGAACCTCAAGCTCGTGCTGACCGAGCAAGGCACCGACTGGCTTCGCCCCACGCTCACCCGGATGGAACACTTCTTCAAGCTCATGAAGACCGGCCGGGTCGGCGAGCTGGGCATTCCACAGGAAGCCGTTCCGTCGATGAGCCCGACCGAGCGGTTTCAGACCAACGTCTGGATCGGATCGAGCTTCCCGGCCCCCTCCGACGCCGAGACGATGCGCGCCTACGGGGTCGACCGATTCATGTGGGGCAGCGACTACCCCCACAACGAGGCTTGCTGGCCCTACAGCAAGCTGTCGCTACGCCGCACGTTCCCGGGCTGGGACGAGGCCGACCTCCACAAGGTGCTGGCCACGAACGCAGCCGAGGTCTATGGCTTCGATCTCGATTCGCTCGCGCCGCTCGCGGCTGCGCACGGCCCCACCGTCGCGGAGGTGGCCGAGCCGCTCACCGAGATCCCGGCCGACGCGATGAGCCCCGCCTTCCAGCGCAACTGATCGAATCGGCACATCGTCCGACCTCACGCCTCGTTCGTGCCCTCGTCACCCTCGATGCCGCCGACAAGCCAGGCGCGAACGAGACGGCGGCCCTTGCGGTTCTTCTCGCCGAGAACCCGCAGCGACCGCATCCGCTCGAGGATCACGTCGGAGAACACCACCGGCAACTCGGCCGCGCCAGGTAGTGCGGCAGGATCTTCGGCCGCCAACACCGCCTTCACGACATAGTCGAAGTGGCGCCGTGGAATCGGAGTACCGGCGCGTTCGGAGCGATCACGAGCGAGCTTGGACAAGCGATTGATGTCGCGAGCGGTGAGACCGCTCGGCGGTTCTTCGGGCCACACTGCTCCGAGATTGGCGAACAGTTGAGACCACTGTTTTGCCTCGAGCAGCGGCAACGACCGATCGATCCTCCGGAGCCGCTCCGCGGCCACCGGCACGGCCGACAGATCGGTCGAGCCCTCGTCATCGCCCGGTGGCGAAGGGTCAACGTCCTGGGCCTCGGCGGGCAGAAGGTACTGCTGGCGCCCCGTGCTGAACTCGGCCTCGGGAATCGCCTGGCGCACAAGGCGCTTGAAGCTGCCAAGCCCGAACCATTCGTCGCTCACCTCGGGCCCAAAGGCCTGGCGTAGCTCCCACGCCAGCGACGCGAGGTCGAGCGGCTGCTCGAGGCCCCGCCACCGGGCCTGGAGGAGCGCCTCGGCTCCGGCCACGTCGGCGATGTCGGCCAAGTCCGGGGCGGGGGATGGATCCCGGTCGACGGTGACCGTTTCCTCGTCGACCCGGTCGAGTTCGGTGCGAAGGTCTTCGGCGATGTCGTCCATGGTGGCCAGCAGGTCGGCCATCCGCGTGCTCAGTACCGACACGAGCGCGGGTAACGCCGCATCCTTGCTGTACGTATCGACATGGGTCAGTTCGCCCCACGTGTCCTGTAGCAGCGTACGCACCTGCAGTTCGCAGTGGACCGGCACGGGGCGTCCGTCGACCTCGACATTAGTGCCGAAGCCGATGTGCCAACCGCGGTAGCCCGACTCCTTTGGCACCAGGACGTAGTCCTGCTCCTTCGATCGATTTATCCACAGCTGGTTTCCCGCCGGTTTCGCGGCGCGGTCCGCTGCCGCGGGGAGCGTGTCGAGGACCTCCTGGACCATCTCGATGTCGCGCAGGTTCGTACAGGTCACCCGCACGCCGGCGAGGTCGTGGACCATGGCGGGGATGTCCTCGAGCGGCGGCAGCGGAGCCCCGGCGGCCAACGCGCGCAGCTTGCGCCAGGCCCGTTGTTTGGTCTTGACCCGCCCGGCCACGCGGTGGATTCGTACCTGGTCGCGTTCGGTGAGCGTCTCGGCCAGCAATCGTTCGATGGCTTCGATCGACCGTTGGAGCCCCGGTTCGAGAACCGAGGGCACGTAGTCGTCATACCACGACCCGAACTCGGCGAACGTGGTTGATTCCGTCGCACTGGCGGGCATAGGGGAACCCTACGGCACCGGCCCCGTCAGCCGGCAGATCCGGCGGGATCGTCGCCCTGCCGGCGAGAACGGCGCTCACCAAGGCGGCCACGGAAGCGGTCGACGACCTGGCTCAGCCGTATGAGGCGACGATCACGGTGGTCCGCGACCCGGCCATAGTCGGACAGGGCGGGCCCGGCGTTCCCGTGCTGGAAGAGATCGTCCCAGCGGCGATCGAGTCGGACCAGCGACTCGGGCAGGGGCAGGGCCCGCAGCGTCGTCTTGCCCTCGATCACCTCCAGGCGGCGTAGTTTGGCGATCGCATCCTCAACCTCGAAGTCAATGTCGCCCCCGGAGGTGTTGCGAATCCAAGCCTCGATCTGTTCATCGAGCTCTGCCGCGGTGAGCCCGGCGGGAGCGGCGAGCAGGAACCGGTAGGCAAGGAGCACTTCGATGACCTCTTGTTGCTCGGCCGAAGCCAGCAGCGTGTGCAGCACGCCCGGGCCGTCGGCCAGGGTTCGAAAGTAGAGGTTCTCGGACAGGGTCTTGAGGTACTCGACCCGCCGGTTCTTGAGCTTCGTCCACTGCCGAAACAGGAACCCACCGAGGGTGACCGCCCCGCCCAAGAGAATGACCAGCGACGTCTGGTCAAGCTCAGGTCGATCGTCCCGGAAACCCAGCCAAGCGCCCACGAGCAAGAAGATGAGACCCAGCGTCGGTAGCAGCTTGGTGGCCAGCACCGCGATACCCGAAGCCAGCGCCGGCACCCCGACTACGAGCGAGTCGATCGGCCGAAACCGGACCCGGGTGGATGGCAACAGCATCTCGATGTCGGCTCGAGGCACGTTCTGGAACTGCTTGAGCCCCACATGACCGGGTACGAGGTTTCGCGCGGACGGATCGATGCCTCGCTCATCGAACCACGCCTGCGGCTTGACCCGAGTGTGAACAACCACCCGCTCGTCGACGGTGATGGTCCGGTGCTCCGATCGCAGGCCCTTCCACTTCGGAATGTCGACCGGATCGAGGTGGCTGCCCCGCCGATAGATCAACAACTCGTCGTAATCATCGAGGTCGACGTCCAGCCTCAATGCAAGCAGTGACTCGTTGGCCATGGCATGGTCGAGCTCAGCCATCGTCACCGGCGTGTAGTTGGCGCCTTCGAGCAGGCCGCTGAGCTCGGCCGTCACGGTCGCGGCTGCGGCAGGGTCATCGTTGACGTGTTGCCAGGCCTCGGTGACGACCTGTTCCCGGTCATAGAATTCAAAGTGATACAGCGCCGAAGTCAACCGGCTGAAGGAGCGGAACAGCTCGGCCCCGTCGCTCTCGGGCCACGGCAAGTCACATAGCTCCGTCGTCAGCTGGCCCACCCGCTGAGGAACAAACCGCTCCCGTTCAACCATGCCCTTCAGGGTAAGCAGCCGGCCCGACGTTCCTGTTCGACCGAGGGATCGTCGGGGAACGAGTGCCTCCGAGCCGGATTCTCGAAGCCGTCGGCCTATCGTGGACCTCGAGCCGGTCATGAGATCGACTGAAACCGAAAGTAATGATATGCAAGGCACAGTAAAGTTTTTCAACAGCGAGAAGGGCTTCGGCTTCATTTCGCGCGAGGGTGGAGACGACGTCTTCGTCCACTACTCCAACATCGCCGGCGATGGCTACAAGTCGCTCGAAGAGGGACAAACGGTCGAATTCAACGTCGCCCCGGGTCGCAAGGGTGATGAAGCGCAAGACGTACGCGCCATCTGAGCAAACCGATAGCGTCGCCGCCGCCC
>JABDJW010000044.1 GCA_013002375.1 Acidimicrobiales bacterium
TCGTGCGCGCCCGCCGCCATGAGCGCGGAGACTGCGTCGGCCAGTTGTTCGCCGGTGATGTCATCGACGTTGGTTTCGAGCAACGTGACGGGTTGGCCGGCCGAGTGTTCGGTGTCGCGTTCGCCCAGAACGACCTGCAAGAGGTTGGGGCGATCATCGATCTTGGCGTCGCCGGCGCCGAAGCCGCTGGCCATGACCTTCATGGCCGGCATCGGACCCCACGTGGTCGCCAACACTTGCATCAGGGCAGCTCCGGTCGGCGTGGTGAGCTCGATGGTGCTGTCGGTGCCGTAGGTGGGGATGCCGGCCAACAACGCCACCGTGGCGGGCGCCGGATTCGGTATGGGTCCATGGGCGCTCCCCACCATGCCGGTGCCGGTGGCGATCGCCGAACAGGCGACGTCGTCGACATCGAGCAGTTCGAGGGCGACACAGCTGCCCACGATGTCGATGATGGAATCCAAGCCGCCGACCTCATGGAAATGCACTTGCTCGGGCGGGCGACGGTGCAACCGGCCTTCGGCATCGGCCAAGGCCTGGAAGGTGGCGATGGCCCGACCCGCGACACGGTCGGGTAGTCGGGCCTCCTCGACCAGACCGATGATGTGCGCCGCGGTGCGATGCACCGTGGACTCCTCGGCGGCCACCGTGACATTGGTCGCCGCGATACCGCCGCGCAGCACCGGCTCCACTTGGAGTTCCCACCCATCGACGGGAAGGCGATCGCACTGCGACCGGATCTCATCGAGATCGGCGCCCGCGTCGATCAGGGCACCGAGAGTCATATCGCCCGCGACGCCCGAGAAGCAATGGAACCAAGCGATGGTCGGCGCGCTCATGCCGACGAGGAGAGGTAGCGAACGGCCGCCGCAGCCGCACCGAATCCGTTGTCGATACCCACCACCGACATGCCCGACGCACACGACGAAAGCATGGCCAACAACGCGGTGACCCCTTCGAACGCGGTGCCGTAGCCAGTGCTCGTGGGAACCGCAACCACCGGCACGGCGGTGAGACCGGTGACCACGCTGGCCAACGCGCCCTCCATGCCGGCCACGACGACGATGACGTCGGCCGATTCGACGTGCTCGAGCTGGGCCAAGAGCCGGTGCAGCCCGGCCACGCCGACATCGCGCAACGACGTGGCCTCGATGCCATGGGCGTACAGGGTGGCCTCGCACTCATCGGCAACCGGACCGTCGGCCGTTCCGGCGGTGAGCACGACCACGTTGTGGTCGCGCCGGGGAGCGGGCCGCCACACCAAGATCGTGCCCCGCTGCTCGACGTCGGCATCGACTGCTCGGGCCGCCTTGATCTGCTCGTCGTTGGCCCTGGTGAGCACGACAGGACCGCTCGAGTGATCGAGGAGCTCGCGCACGATGGCCGCGACTTCCTCGGGCGACTTGCCCGGTCCGTAGACCGCCTCGGCCATCCCTTGGCGCAATTCGCGGTGGTGGTCGACCTTGGTGTGACCAATATCGGCAAAGGGAAGGCGCCGGAGAAGAGTCACCGCCTCGTCGGGGGTAATGGCGTGCATCAACAAATCTTCGAGAATCAGGCGCAGGCTGGGCTCGTCCACCCGCCTATCCTCTCGTCTTGTGAACGAAACTGCACGGTCTTCGCCAAATCAGCAAACGCTCCGGGTCGGCTATCTCGGCCCCGCCGGCACCTTCACCGAACAAGCGCTGCTGACCCAGACCGATCTGGCCTCGGCCGAATTGGTGATGTTCCGGCGGATCCCGCAGGTGTTGGCCGCAGTGGCCGACGGCTCGATCGATCGAGGCTTCGTCGCGATCGAGAACGCCATCGAAGGCACCGTGAACGTCACCGTCGATGCGCTGGCCTTCGACCTCGATGTGCTGATCCAGCGCGAGGTCGACATGCGAATCGAGATGTGCTTGCAGGCGCCGGCCGGCACCGAACTCGCCGACCTCACGCGGGTCATCTCGATTCCGGTCGCGAGCGCGCAATGCAGCCGGTTTCTGGCCGAGCAGCTTCCCGATGCCGAGGTCGAGGCCGCGCACTCCACCGCGGCGGCGGCCGAGGTGGTGGCCAAGGAAGCCGACGGGCGGTCGGCGGCGATTGGGCCGGCCCGATCGGCCGAGGTCTACGGGCTCGAGATTCTGGCCAGCGGCATCGAGGACCACCCCGAAAACCACACCCGCTTCGTCACTGTGGCGCGCGACGGCATCCCCGCGCCGACCGGCCACGACAAGACCTCGCTGGTCATCTATCAGAAGGCCAACGAGCCCGGTTCGCTGATGTCGATCCTGCAAGAATTCGCGGCGCGAGGCATCAACCTCTCCAACCTCCAGTCGCGACCGACCAAACACCGGTTGGGCGATTACTGCTTCATCGTCGAGCTCGAAGGCCACATCACCGATCGCGTCGTTGCCGACTGTCTGCGCAATCTGCACATGAAGCAGGGCGGCATCAAGTTCCTCGGGTCCTACCCGGCCACCGGTGTCGGCCAGGAGGAAATCCGCCAGGACGTCAGCGAACGAGGCGAATCGGCCGATGCGTGGCTGGCCGACCTCCGGAGCCGGGTCGTCGACTGAGGCGCGGGACCAAATCCTCTGGAGCCGGCCGTGTTCGTCCCCCAACGTGGGTGAATGGACGACACCGGCGTGACCGAGGCCCAGCCGTCGGGTATCGATGCCCGGATCGGTCATGACGGAACCAGAATCGACCTCGATGGTGTCACCAAGCGGTACCGGATCGGTGAGGTCGATGTCACCGCGCTCGAGGACATCAACCTGCATGTCGACGCCGCCGCCTTCGTTGCCATCGTCGGCCCATCCGGATGCGGTAAGACCACGCTGTTGAACATGATCGGCGCCCTCGATGTACCGACGTCGGGAACCGTGCGGGTCGGCGGCATCGAAGCCAGCGGCGCCTCGCCGGGCGAGCGGGCCAAGCTGCGGCGCCACACGGTCAGCTTCATCTTCCAGACGTTCAACCTGTTTCCCAGCCTCACCGCGTTCGAGAACGTGCGGTTCGGTGCCGATGCCGCCCAACAGCAGGACTCGGCCGGACGAGCCGAGGAAGCGCTGGCCCAGGTCGGGCTGGCCGAACGCAGCCGGCACTTCCCTCATCAGCTCTCCGGAGGCGAGCAACAACGCGTTGCGATCGCCCGCGCCTTGGCCAGCGGCAACCCCATCCTCTTGGCCGATGAACCGACCGGCGAGTTGGATTTCCGCACGGGCGTTCAGATCCTGCGGGTACTGGAGGAACAAGCCCGGGCCGGGATGACCGTGCTCGTCGTCACCCACAATCGCGAGATCGCCCGAATCGCGGATCGGGTCATCTCGCTCTCGAGTGGCCGCATCGTCGGCGACGGCCCGCCGCCCGGCGGCAAGGCCAACATCGACGATTTGCAGTGGTGACCCAGAGGTGACGCGGTGACGACGGGTTCGAGCCTCGGGTTCTGGCTGCGATGGTCGTGGTCCGATCTGCGATCGCGATGGGTGGCCGTGGTCGTGATCGCGCTGGTCCTCGCCATCGGCACCGGCGTGTACGCCGGGCTGGGTAGCACGGCCACGTGGCGGCGGCTCTCCAACGACGCCAGCTTCGGTCAACTGGGGATGCATGATCTGCGGGTCACGCTCAGCCCGGGCACATTCGTCGACGAAGCGACCCTGCTCGAGCTGATGAGCACGCTCGACGGAGCGTCCCGGATCGAGGCCGCGGCCGAACGCCTCGTGGTCGACAGCCAGGTCGACACCGGAGGCGATACCTCGGTGCTCGTCCCGGCTCGCCTGGTGGGCATGGCGTTCGACGAGCGGCAGGCGGTCGACACCGTTTGGATTCGCGACGGCCGCGCCCCCTCGACCGACGGCGAGGCCGTGCTCGAAGCCAAGTTCGCCGACGATCGCGATCTACCCGATCAGGGCTCGCTTGCGGTCGGCAGTGGCCCCACCGTGCAGTACACCGGCCTGGGGATCGCCCCCGAGGATTTCTTCTACGAAGGCCCCGAGGGCACGATCTTCGCCGAGGGCGAACTGGCGATCCTGTATCTCCCGCTGGCCACCGCCCAGAACCTCGCCGACCGTCCCGGTGCGATCAACGACCTCGTACTCACCCTGGCCGAGGGCGCCGACCGGGATGAAATCCAAGCGCAGCTCCGTTCCGCGGTAGGTGTCAGTGGGCTCGGCGCCACGGTCTCCACCCGCGACGACAACGACGCCGTGCGCGTGCTGTACGAAGACATCGACAACGACCAACGCTTCTGGAACGCGCTCTCGGCCCTGGTGCTCGGCGCGGCCGCGCTGGCCGCCTTCAACCTGGTGAACCGAGTCGTCGAGGCGCAACGGCGCGAGATCGGCATCGGGATGGCCCTCGGTGTGCCCCGGAAGCAGCTGGCGATTCGGCCGCTCCTGATCGGCATGCAGGTCGCGGTCCTCGGCACCCTGGCCGGCATCGGCGTGGGCTTGCTGATCGGCAATGCATTCGGGAACCTGCTCGAATCATTTCTCCCGCTGCCCGATCACCGTCAGCCGTTCCAGTTCGGCGTCTACGCGCAGGCGGCGGCGCTCGGGCTGCTCGTGCCCATCGTGGCCAGCGCCCTCCCGGTCTGGCGGGCACTGCGGGTCGAACCGATCGAGGCCATTCGCACCGGCCACCTCACCGCCAAATCGAGCCGGCTCACCGATTGGACCGGCAAGCTGCGGCTGCCCGGGTCGACGATGACCCAGATGCCGCTGCGCAACGTGTTGCGCAACCCCCGGCGAACGACGTTGACCGCCCTCGGCGTCGCGGCCGCCATCACCGCGTTGGTTGGAGTGCTCGGGATGCTCGACAGCTTCAACCGCACCCTCGATGAAGGCAGCGCCGAGTTCACCAAGGGTGATCGGGATCGCGTCGTGGTCCAGCTCGACACGTTCTATCCCGCCGGGTCGGATGTCGTTTCGGCGATCGCTGACGCGCCAACGATCTCAGCCACCGACACCGGACTCCGCCTACCGGCGACGGCCCTCGCCACTCCCTCCGACGACGAGCTCGACTTGCTGCTCGAGTTCGTCGACTTCGAACAGGCGGCCTGGACCCCGACGATCATCGACGGTCCGCCGCTGGCATCGGGACCGGGCGTCGTCGTGGCCCAGAAGGCCGCCGATGACCTGGGCACCGCAGTCGGCGAGACGGTGACCCTCCGCCACCCGATTCGCACCGGCCCGCTCTCGTTCGCCCTGGCCGAATCCGAGTTCACGGTCGTCGGTATCCACGCGAACCCGATCCGCACGTTCGCGTTCTTGGACCTCGGCGCGGCTGATGACTTCGGCCTGGGCGGCGTCGTCAACCTGGTCCAGGCCTACCCGAGCGCCGAGGGGTCGGCGACCGATGTGCAGCGGGCGGTATTCGGCTTACCCGGTGTCGCGTCGAGCCAACCGGTCTCTCGGATCAGCGAGGCGATCGACAAGGCGCTCGATCAGTTCCTGAGCTTCTTCATCGTCACCGCGCTGGCGGTGCTCACCTTGGCGGTGTTGATCTCCTTCAACGCCACTCGGATCACCGTCGAGGAACGGCAGCGAGAACATGCGACCATGCGGGCCTTCGGGTTCCCCCTCCGTTCAGTGCTCGGCGTCGTGATCAAGGAGGGGGTCGTCGTCGGAGTGGTCGCCACCGTGCTCGGCGTCGCCGGCGGCGCATTCTTCCTCCGGTGGATGCTGTCGTCCCTGGCCACGACCACCCTGCCCGACGTCGGCATCGATCTGTACCTCTCACCGACGACCCTCGCCATCGCCGCCGCGGTCGGCATCGCCGCAGTGGCCATCGCTCCGCTCTTCTTGATACGCCGCCTGCGCCGGATGAACCTCCCCGACACGCTGCGGGTCATGGAGTGATCGACCACCGGGCCGCGCCCTAGACTCACGCTCGTGGCGGAGCGTTCGGCCTTTAGTGGCGGTGATCAGGAGTACTTGCGAAACGTGCAGTACGCCGACGGCACCAAGCTCGACGCCAGGGCCCATCTTCACCTCACGTACTCGTCGTCGTCCGAGTCGTTCCCCCAGTTCGAGGCCGGACTCATCGATTGGCCCACCGACGGCACGGTGCTGGAGTGCGGAAGCGGCACCGGGTTGTTCTGGAACAACGGCCAAGCCCCGCGATCGCTGGCCATCACGTTGACCGACCTGTCGCCGGGCATGGTGGCCGAGGCCGTCGCGTGCGCCGAGGCCAACGGGTTCTCGGCCATCGATTCCGATGCCTGCGATGTGCAGGAGCTTCCATTCGAGGACGCGACGTTCGACATCGTGGTGGCGAATCACATGCTGTACCACGTGCCCGACCCCGATCGGGCCGTCGCCGAACTGGCCCGGGTCATGAGCGACGACGGCGTATTGCTGGCCGGCACCAACGGATACGGCCATATGGGCGAGCTGAACGATGCGATCGCCGACGTCTGGGGCACGGCGGCCGAGGGCCTGTACGAGGTCTTCGGGATCGACACGGGCGAAGCGCGCCTGCGCGAACAGTTCTCGTCTGTCGCGTGGCACGCCTACGACAACGATCTGTTGGTGACCGAGCCCGCGGATGCCGTCGCCTACGGGCTCTCGTTTCCGCCGGGCGAAACCGCGACCGCGGCGGAACAGGCTGCTTTCGCCCGGGCGATCGAGCGCCGGTTCGTCGACGGCGCACTTCGCATTCGCACCCGGGCCGGTGCGTTCGTTTGCCGGGAGCCCCGCGGCCGCTTCTAGATTGAGGGAATGGCGACCCAACCCGAGTTCGAGGCGGCCGGACTCTACGATCCGGCAATCGACGCCGACACCGGGCGCCTCGAGTTGTTGTTCTGGCTCGACGAGAAGGACTTCACGATCGCGGAGATGGTCGACGCCCTGCATCTGGTCGGGCTCGGCGCGGTGGCCAGCGACCGGCGCTTGGTACCGGGCAAGCGGCTCGATCGCGAAACCGCGCTCGCTCGGTCGGGCCTGACCGCCGAACGCTTCGGTGCCATCACGACTGCGCTCGGGTTCACCAGCATCACCGAGAGCATCACCGGCGAACCCGGCATCACCGAAGCCGAGCTGGGCGCGGTGACGATGCTCGATGCCATCGCCGGCATGTTCACCGAGGCCGAAACCCTCGGGTTCCTGCGAGTGCTCGGGCGGTCGTTCGCTCGGGTCGGCGAGGCCGGTGTGTCGCTCTTCCTCACCGACATCGAATCGCCCCATCTGGCTCGGCAGGGCAACGAACTCGAATTGGCCGAGAAGGTCTACAACGCGATCGGTCTGCTGGACGAGCTCGGCGCGGTTCTCGACCCCCTGCTTCGCCGCCACGTGCTGCAGGCCATCCAGCGCAGTCGATTGGCCACCATCGACCAGGTCGAGCGGCTCCGCTACCGGTATGCGATCGGTTTCGTCGATCTCGTCGGCTTCACCCCGATCAGCCACGACCTCAGCCCGGTCGAATTGGGCAACTTCATCCGCAACTTCGAAGGCCAGGCCCACGACGCGGTCACCGAGGTCGGTGCCCGGCTGGTGAAGCTCATCGGCGACGAAGTGATGTTCGTGGCCCCCGATCCGGAAGCGGCCTATCAGGCGGCCAAGGCACTGATGACCGCGTTCCACACCCCGGACGGCGAGGTACTTCCGTGCGGCGGCCTGGCCTACGGCGAGGTGCTGGTGCGCGGCGGCGACTACTACGGCGAGATCGTGAATCTGGCGTCGCGTCTGGTCGACGAGGCGGTGCCTCTCGAACTGCTGGTCACCGACGAGTTCGCGGCCGCAGCCAAGACGACCTTCGAACCGGCCGGCCGCCGCATGCTGAAGGGCTTCGCCGAGCCGGTCGTGGTGCAGTCAGCACCGTTCAGCCGCTAGCTGCCGGCCGACGTCGTGAACGGCACTGGCTCCGGCGACGACCGGGACCGCCCCAACGACGCAGCCAAGAACACCACCATGCCGGCCGCGGCCGCGGTGTAGAGCACCTTCGGGCCCTGGTTCTCATAGAGAGCGCCCGCGGCGAACGCGGCGACGCCCGAGACCAGCGTGCCGACCGCCGAGAACAAGCCCTGCGCCGCAGCGATCTGCTCGGGTGGGCTGGCCTGGGCGATCGCAACCTGGTTGGCCGGCAGGGTGAAGGCGTCCGCGCTGGCGTGTACAAACGACACCAGGAGCACCGCCCACAGCGAGCCGAGCCAGCCGTACAGCAACGTGCACACCGACGCGGCGGCGATCGACCAACCCACGACCGCCGAGTGCCCCAGCCGCTGGGTGACCCGGCCGCCAGTGGGCGCGAGAAGGACCATCGGCAGGGTGAACACGCTGAGCGACACGCCGATGACCCAGGTCTCGGCCCCGAGATCGTCGAGCAGCAACGCCCACGTCGCCTCGAAGTAGGCGATCGAAAGGTAGAACGCGATGCCGGCCAACAAGGCGGCCTGAATGCCGGGCACTCGTAGCAACGGGCCGGTGCGTCGCTTGGTGCCGTCGCCGGGCGGCGTGTCGAGGTCGAGGCGAGCAACCCAACTGAGCAAGCACGCGTTCGCCGTGGTTAGCGCCAGGAACGGTAGACGGATACCGCCCAGCTCGACCAGGACCGCGGCCACCACCGGCCCCAGCACGAAGCCGGCCAAGTCGAACGCGGCGAGGCGGCCCAGGTTGGCACCCAGGTTGTCGGGGTCTCGGGTGATGATCAGCCGTCGCATGGCCGGCGCCACCGCTCCGGTCGACAGGCCGAACACGACGCGCGACAACACGAAGGCCCACAGGGCGTTGGCCAGGACCATGCCGAACATGCCCACCGCGGCCAGGGCCACGCCACCGCGAATCATCTGGGGCGTCTTGCCTCGATCGGCCAGCGGTGCCAATCCGACCTGGGCCGCGAATCCGGCGAAGAAGCCGGCCGACGCGATCAAGCCCAGCTCGGTTTCGGTGAACCCGAACCGTTCGCGCCATTCGGCCAGGAGGGTGAAGACCGATCCGTAGCCGATGGTCAAGACCGCGGTGACGGCGTAGTACGGCACATTCCGATCGGTCCGTAGGCTCGTCGACACCGTCCTAGCTGACCTTAGGGCTGCGTCGGGGCGCCAATCTCACCCGAACAGGGCTCGGTTCTCCTCGGCTTCGGCCCGCAACTGGTCGGCATCGGTCGGCAACAGGAAGCCCGCTTCGACCGCTGCTTCGGTCGACGCCTCGAAGGCCGTGATGTAGTCGTCGGCCGAGCCGTGCAGCTCGAGCAGGGCGGCGGCGTCGAGCGGGATGCTCGTGCCGAACAGATCGCAGACCCCGAAGTCCTCGGTGATCTCCGCGATGCCGCTCGCGGGATCGCCGGTGGTGATCAGAACCGGGACGTCGACCAGCGGGTTGCGCACCCCACCGAGGGCTCGGCCCAGATCGTCGCGGGCGATGGCCACCGGATCGGTGTCGGTCAGCTCGAGGCGATCGCCCGACGGGGGCCGCTGACCGGTCTGGGTCCAGGTCACCAAGTGACGCAGCGCGGCCGATACGCCCTCGTGGTGCGGCCCCGCGTTGATGAGGCCCTCGCAGCTCAGGAACGAGCCGACGCTCGGGTCGCGGGGGCCGCCCACGATGGCCCGGATCACGTGGGCATCGGCATGCGCGGTGCCGGCCAGTTCCCACGTGTGGACAAGATCGGAGTCGGGCTGACGAGCCAGCGAGTAGCCGAGCAGGGTGAGGTCGGTCTCGGCCTGGACGATGAACACCGGCACGTTCAGGTCGGCGCGGATCAGTTGGCCTTCGGACACGAACGACGTGTCGGGTTCCTCCTCGTCATCGGAAGCCCGGCCGAACGAACCATCGAGCGGCGCCCCACCGGCGCCGCGGCTGTGCACCAGGAAGGCGTCATAGGTGTCGGTCAGCGGGTGCACCGCGTTGAGGTAGGTCGTGAGGAAGCCGGCCGATTGCGATTCGCCCAGGGCCAGGACGGTGACGGGCTCGAGACCGTCGAGCAGTGTGGCCGGATCGGCGATCAGGCTGGCGCCGACGTGGTCGAAGATGTCGTAGGCGTACGCGTCGCCCGGATGGTTCAGGGTGCCGTAGCGCTCGGGGTCGGTGTTGACCAGGCCGCCCTCGTTGGCGGGCTCGGTGGCGGTGCCCGCCTCGGCGGCGGCTTCTTCGTCGACCTCGACCGACAGGATCGACTCGCCACCAATCACACCGAGCGATTGGGCACTCACGGCCACGTAGGCGTGGCCCTGCTCGGCGATCTCCTCGATCAGGTAGCCCCAGTCGGGCGACGATTCGGTGGCGGAGACGTTCAGCCATTCGACGATGACCACGCCGCTGAATACGGCAGCCGGGGGCCGGCGAACCAGGATGCGGGTTTGGTACGCGGCGGTGTCGGCCACCGCAGCGTCCCAGAAGCCGTCGGCGCCGCGTTCGCCGGCCACTTCGTAGCGGGCCGCGTCGCCGGCCAGGAAGAACTCGTCTTCGGTGTAGCCCTCCGGCAGCGGTACGGCCGGCTGCGGCTGAACCGGCCCGTTGTCGCTGATGATCGGCCCGGTGATGGTCGCCGGCGCAACGAGCGGTACCTCGGCGGTGGTCGTCGGTGCAGCGGTCGTGGCCGGGGTGATCGACTCGCTTGGCGCCGCTACCGCCGTGGACGAAACAGTGGTTGCGGTGCCCGTCTCGGCATCGTCGGACGAACAGGCGCTCGCCGCCAGCAACAGTGGCAACGCCACCGCACTCCACAGCCGCCATCTCGATCGCGTCGTCACCAACTCGTCCTCCCCCTCGCTGACGCCGAACCCTAGGTGAAACCGGCAAAGTCGACCAAGGGCCTGAAGATGCAGTCGTCAACGGTCGGGCAGTATCGGCTCGACCGCCGAGAGAATTCGGCTCGACGCTTCGGCGGCCGAACAGGCAGTGGTGTCGATCTCGAGCCACGCCCGCCGCTGGTGCGTCGACTGGATGGACCTCCACATCGCGAGCTGTCGGGCGATCACCTCGGCGGGGAGCTCCTGTTTCCTCTCCGCGAGTTCGACAGGTTCACCGGACAGCACGACCGTGAGGTCCGGTCGCGGCACGTACCGACCGAGCCACCGAGCCAATGAGGCCGCGTCGTCAGCCAACCGATACCGCGCCGGATCAATACCGTGATCGAACCAGCCTCGTTCCTCGACCCAGACCGTCGGCTGCCGCCAAGACGAAGCCCGATCCCGAGCGGTTCGGAACCAGACGTAGATGAATTTGGCCAAGACCTTCACGACGGATCGGGCCGCCGATCTGGGCGGCAAGCCGTGGGGCTTGGTGTAGTCATGGTCGCGGTTGGTGCGACCCTGGACGAAGCGAGGTCGGGGTTCGGGATGTCGCACCACGTGGCCATCGCTTCTCAAGCGTTCGGAAAGCGAGTCGGCGAGTGTGGTCTTCCCGGCCCCGTCGGGGCCCGCAATGCACACTCGGCAGGCAGTCCAGGTGCGGTACCGGCCGAGAGTGGACCCGAGAGTGGACCCGAGAGTGGACCCGAGAGTGGACATGGCGCGAAGCGTACCGGCCGCGCTACTTCAGCTCTCCGCGGCGTCGGGCTCACCTAGGTTCTTCGTCGATGTCCAACCAGTTCGACTTCGACCCGCCCGCACCGCTCCGGACGGCCGAGTTCCACCTCGAACCGCTCGGCGTCGAGCACAACGAGCGCGACTACGAAGCCTGGACCTCGAGCATGGAGCACATCCGCGCCACACCGGGATTCGCCCACCACCCATGGCCCCATCCCATGACGCTCGCCGAGAACCGTTCTGACATAGCGATGCACGCCCAGGAGTTCATCGACCGCGCCGGCTACACGTACTCGATCCTCGACGGCGAGCAAGTCATCGGCTGCGTCTACATCAACCCGCCGAAAGAGCCGGTCGAAGGCGATGCCAAATTGCGGTCGTGGGTGCGGGCCAGCCGAGCTGAGTCCGACGCGCCGATCCGCGCCGCCCTACGGGCGTGGCTTCTCGGGCCGGACTGGCCGTTCGAGACAATCAGCTATCCGAGTGGGCCGTGAGGCACCCGTCGGTGACGATGTGGATGGCCGCGGGACCCGGGAACGGGCGGCTACGACAATGAGCCTTGCGACTCAGGCGGTGACGCGACGGGCGGGCCATCCTGGGCTCAACACCTCCCCCAGAAAGAGCTTCACTGACCATGGACCGCACCCCCGCCCCGACCCGGACCCGCAAGCGAGCCGTTCTGGCCGCCGCCGCCTTCGTGAGCCTGAGTGCCGGCGTCGCCACCGCGGTGCTCGCGCAACCGGCCGGAACGACCAGCGCAACCTGGTCGGCCGACTGCTCGACCGTCACGGTGACCTCGACCAAGGACATCTCGAACATCGTGTTCGTCGTCGATGGTTTCGAGACCAAGATCGAGTTCGCCGATGGCACGAACACCTTCGACCTCGACGGTGCCGCATCCGATGTGTGGGTCAAAGCCGGCAACAACAAGTCAGGTGATGGGTCCGGTTTCGGCGAACACTATGCCCGCCCGGCGTCCTGCGACTCGGCCAGCACCGGTGCGGTCGAGCCCACCGCCACCGAGGCTCCTCCGGCGACCGACCCGGCGATGCAGCCCGCCTGAAGCAGAACCAACAAGACGCAGATACTCGATCCCGCCTCGATCATGGGGCGGGATCGATCGTTTTCTCAGGGATCGGTGACGGAAGCAACGGCGCCGGTGGCGGAGAGAGGGGGATTCGAACCCCCGGGACCTCACGGCCCGCTGGTTTTCAAGACCAGTGCAATCGTCCGCTCTGCCATCTCTCCGCCCACGAGGATACCGGCCCGACCAAGACGCACACTGCAGATCGCGCCGCCCAAAATCTCTGATGCGGAGCACCTGACCGATTTGGATCTTGTTGGGATCGGTCAGCATCGGCTGGTTGGTGGCCACGAGCGCGTCGGCGACGACGACGTTGCCGGCCTCGATGGGTTCACGGTTGTCGTCGGAGGATCGACAGCGTGAAGTTCGTCGACCTCGAACCCGAGCCCCGGAATCCGGGACCAGTTCGGGAAGGTGTCGCTATGCTTGTCCGTCACTGGAGAGGTGGCCGAGTCAGGTTGAAGGCGCTTCCCTGCTAAGGAAGTAACTGTCGTAAGGCGGTTCGTGGGTTCAAATCCCACCCTCTCCGCAGCCCGGCGGCCGGGACCCTCAGGGGCCGGGCTGCCGTCTTTTTTCGATTGGTGAAACCGGCGAAGCCCCGTAGACTCGACTGGTCCAGCGCTCGTGGCTCAATTGGATAGAGCATCTGACTACGGATCAGAAGGTTGGGGGTTCGAGTCCCTCCGAGCGCGCTGCATGCCGGCCGATCACTCCCGAGTGCTACTCGGCGAGGCGGCCCCCTTTCGAGACTCTGAACAAGCAAGAGTCCTAGGTCCCTGGTCTTTGCGGGCCGATTCTCGTCTAGTGGTCACAAGAGCAATTCCGTATCGGCAACAAACGGTTGTTGATTGAATGGAGGGGAAACTTCAAGATGAGAAAACCATGGGTCATACGACTCGTCGGACTCTTTGCCGTGCTGATGTTGATCGCATCGGCATGTGGTGACGACGACGATGACGACACCACACCGACGACCACGCCGTCCGACGGCGCGACGACGACGATGTCCGACGGCGGCGGCATGGAAGGTGCGCCCTGCGACGGAGAGATCGACGGCCCGCTCACGCTCACGCTGACGGCGCACAGTTCCGAACCCGCGTACACCGATTCGGTCGCAGCATTCAATGCCGGTCCCGGTGCCGATCTGGGAATCACGGTCGAGCTGATCGACCTCGGCGAGTCGGCCTATGAGGACTTCATCCAGGCCGCTGCGGCCTCGGACGACCTCCCCGACATCATCGACATGGACGGTCCGTTCCTCTACAACTTCGCCTGGAACGGCTTCGTGCAGCCGCTCGGAAACTGTGTTCCCGACGGCAAGCTGGCCGACTTCCTGCCATCGATCATCGAACAGGGTATGTACAACGACGAGCTGTACTCGCTGGGCTCGTTCGACTCGGGCATGGGTATCTGGGCCAAGCGATCGGCGCTCGAAGGCATCGACGCTCGGATCCCGGAGACATCCGAGGATGCGTGGACCGCCGAGGAGTTCGACCAGATCCTGCGCGACCTCGAAGCCTCCGGCATCGACTCGCCGCTCGACATCAAGTGGTGGTACGGCGCCGGCGAGTGGCGACCCTACGGCTTCGCCACGATCGTCCAGTCGGCCGGCGGTGACATCATCGATCGCACCGACTTCCAGAGCGCCGACGGCAAACTGAACAGCCCCGAGGCCGTTGCCGCGATGACCCAGTTCCAGACCTGGGCCGAGGACGGGCTGATCGATCTCGACGCAGTCGACGACAACAACTTCATCACCGGCGACGTCCCCCTCTCGTGGGTCGGTCACTGGATGTACGGCGACTACAAGGCAGCCCTCGGCGATGACCTCGTGCTCGTGCCGCTGCCCGACTTCGGTACGGGCTCGAAGGCCGGCATGGGCTCGTGGAACTGGGCCATGTCCACCGAAGCGGCCGACCCCGACGCGGTGTGGGCCTTCATCGACTTCGTGACCAGCCCGGATCAGGTCAAGACCATCGCTGATGCCGAGAGCGCCGTGCCCTCGCTCAAGTCGGTGCTCGATGCCGACCCGACATTCCAGCCCGGAGGCGATCGGTACCTGTACGTGCTGAACCTCGAGGCCGCTCCCGATGTGGCGCTGCCCCGGCCGGCGACTCCCGCCTATGGCGCTATCCGGAACGCGTTCTCCGACGCGCTGGCCGACATCGTCACCGGTGCCGACGTGCAGGAGACCCTCGACAACGCCGTCGCCGAGATCGATGACGACATCGAGGCCAACGAGGGCTATCCGATCATCAACTAATACCTCCT
>JABDJW010000052.1 GCA_013002375.1 Acidimicrobiales bacterium
GTAATGGTCACCGTCTCACCCGCGGCTGCCTCAGCCACAACTGCCGACGCGTTCTGCTTCAGAGCACGAATCCCAACCTCAGACATGTGCTTCAATGTAGCACATTGGTTCTCAAAGACAACAGTCACAAAGACGCAGAATCGCCGACGGTGTACTGACGAGTGTGTCGGAGGGGGGACTTGAACCCCCACGTCCTTGCGGACACCAGCCCCTCAAGCTGACGCGTCTACCAATTCCGCCACTCCGACGTGGCACATCGGGTGCCCGATGCAGGTGCACATCGTAGCCCGTCCCCCACCGATCTCCGACGTCTATCAGCCGCCTGGAACGATGCAGGCCATGCCCGCGGCGGTGATGCCGAGCCGGTCGTGACGCGGGATACAGCCAACGATCCCGGAATGGCGACACTAGGGTCGCGGCAATGTCCACGCCCGTCATCGTCGAGGTCGCCGTCAACGGCGGAACCGCCAAGACCCACAACCCCGCGGTGCCGATCGAGCCGGCCGAGATTTCCGCCGACGCCTTGGCCTGCATCGACGCAGGCGCCGCCATCATCCACACCCACAGCGACCGGCCTCGCATCCACGGCGAAGCCGCCGCCGAGCGGTACGCCGAGGCCTACCGGCCAATCTTCGATGTCGTGCCCGACGCAATCTGCTATCCCACCCTGGCCTTCGACCCGGAGAACCAGCCCGAAGCCAAGTTCGGCCACCAACGGTTCCTCGCCCGAGCGGGCCTGATCCGCCAGGGCCTTCTCGATGCCGGATCGGTGAACCTCGGCAGCATCGCCGACGATGGCCTACCCAGCAATCGATCGTTCCTCTACAGCAACGGCCCCGCCGACACCCGGTTATCGATCGCCATCTGTCATGAAGAGGGCCTCGGCCCCTCGATCGCCATCTTCGAGCCCGGCTACCTGCGGGTCGTGCTGGCCGCACACGATGCCGGCGCCCTCCCCGCCGGTGCCTTCGTGAAGTTCTACTTCACCGCCGGTAATCCGTACGGCGGCGGGACGCCGACCTTCGGGGTTCCACCGACCGAGGCCGGCCTCGACTTCTACCTGTCGATGCTCGGCGACCGCGACCTACCCTGGGCGTCGGCCGTCTTGGGCGGCGGGATCTTCGACACACCGATCGCCCGGCGCACCATCGAAAAGGGCGGCCACCTTCGGGTTGGCCTCGAAGACCACCCCGACGCCGCCAGCAACCTCGACCAGGTCAACCAGGCACGCCTCATCAGCGACGAGATGGGCCGAGCATTGGCGACGCCGAGCGAAGCCGCGGCGATCCTTCAGCTCCCCACGTAGCCAGACCATTCGTGCGCACCTCAGCCACGACAGACGTGAGCGCGCTCGGCGAACCTCGCGACCAACCCGGGCTACTCGACCGCTGAAGCGACGGCATGGGCGACTTCGACGAACACGTCCCGAACCGACATGGCCGCGACCCTACCGCGGCCCGTGCGCCCGCGGCTCAGGGCGTGACGATGTTGAACTGGAAGTCGGGCTCCTCGAGCAGGCCGAACAGATCGACGAGGACCCCGGCGTCGCCCTCGATGGCAATGGCCCCCGAGTCGAGCGCGTCGGCCATGTCGGTGATGCCGGCCAACAGCTCGGCGAAGACCTCGCGAGACAGACGCAAGCTGGCGTCGGCCCCGGCGTCGACCCCCCGGTGATAGTGCAGCGCACCGTGATCCAGACCGAGCACCCACTGCTGCTCGATGTCGGTGAACTCCCAGTTGACGCTCAGCCGGCGGCCGTCGGCGCGCGGGCCGTCGACCCGGACCGCGAGCGAATCGAAGATCATGTCGATCGGGATCGCCCGCAACAACCCGGCCGGCGTACCGGCCGAAGCCGATCCCCGCCGCGTGGTTCCCCGCCGGAGTTCCTGAGCGCCCGTGAGATAGAAGTTGCGCCACGGCCCGGACTCGGCCTGATAGCCGAGCTGTTCGAGCGCATCGGCCTGCAGCTCCCGGCCACCCTCATGCTCGGGTTCGGCAAACACGACGTGGTTGACCACCTGGGCCACCCAGCGGTATTCACCACGGTCATACGCCTCGCGGGCCTTGGCCACCACCGCATCGGCACCACCCATCATCTCGACGTAACGCTCCGATGCCTCGACCGGCGGGAGCGGTTCGAGGTTGGCCGGGTTGCCGTCGAAGAAGCCCAGATACTTCTGGTAGGTGGCCTTGGCGTTGTGGCTGACCGATCCGTAGTAGCCCCGGTTGTTGAACTTCTCGGCCAGGCTCGCCGGCAGCTCGAGTTCCTCGGCGATCTCGAGGCTGGTCAGCCCCCGATTGGCGAGCCGCATCGTTTGGTCGTGCAGGTAG
>JABDJW010000058.1 GCA_013002375.1 Acidimicrobiales bacterium
GTGTTGCTACACGCTCCGGCAACCATGAGGGGGGCGAGCAGTGCCGAGACCCAACGCCAGTTCATTCCTCCACCGTAGAACGGCCGCGCTTCGCGGGGTTATCCGACCGCTGTCTAGGCTGCGCTCATGGGGACAACGAGGAAGCAGCGGGGCATCAACCGGATCGTGGTCGGCGTATGGGATTTCGAGGCCGGCAAGAGGTTCTACGGCGACCTGCTCGACGCCACCTGGCAGATCAATCCCGAGGGCGACGCCGAGGCGTGGGGGGTGCAGGTGGCGATGGCTTTCGATGCCGGCATCGAGCTCGTTTCGCCGATCGAGGGGAAGGACTCCGCGGCCCGAACGACGATGGAAGCGAACGGCGAGGGCATTCTCGGGGTGGTGTTCGCAGTCGAAGACGCCGATGCGTCACTCGCCGCCGCGAACGAGGCCGGTATCGATGCGTTCTTCACGCTCGACTACAGCCAGGATGAAATTGATCGGAAACTGGCCGGCAAGTTCACCCGGTACTACGAGCATTTCCTGGCCGCAAAACCCCCGCTCAGCGGCTCGGTCCTCCTCGGCGAGTTCATCGACCGCGAGTAGCTGCATCCCGCGAGCGTTCCTCCGCCCCTGCAGGTTGACTTCAGTGAACTGGTTGGAGATTCGACGCGTTGGTGTCGGTTTTTCCAACCAGTTCGGCAAGTGGCGAGAAATGGCCGCCGATGGCGGGGCGGAGCACCGGACGAGACGGAGGCGAGTTCGGCAGTAGATATCAATCCAGGTCGGGGGCCCAGCTGGAGCCGTTGATGTGGCCGCCGCCGTCGGCGAACAGCGTGTTGCCGGTGACATAGCGGCTTCCCTCGCTGGCCAAGAACAGCGCGACCGGTGCGATGTCGGTCTCGACGTCGCCGATGCGGCCCATCGGGTTCGAGGCATCGGCCGCGGCCAAGAGCTCGGGGTGTTCGCCCATGACCTGAAAGAACGACTTCGACTTCGCGGCCGGGCAGATGACGTTGGCGGTGATGCCGGTCGGCGCCCACTCTCGAGCCGCGGTACGGGTTGCCGCCCGGAGCGCCTCTTTTGCCGTGTTGTATTCGAGGGTGCCCATGTGGGCGTTCACCCCGTTGAGCGAGCACATGTTGATGATCCGCCCATACCCGTTGGCTTTCATGGTGGGATGGGCCGCCAGCATCGCCCACAGCGGCCCGTAGAACCCGACATCCATGCCGTGGGCCATCTGTTCGGGCGATTTGGCCTCGACGCGGCTGATGCGACCGCCGCCCCAGGCGTTGTTCACCAGGATGTCGATGGTGCCCCAGGTGTCGACGGCGGCGGCGACCATCGCTTCGACCTGGGACTTGTCGCGCACGTCGGTCGGCACGAATCGAGCCGCATCACCGATTTCGGCGGCGACCGCCCGACCGTCCTCGGCGTTGCGTTCGGCCACGATCACTCTGGCCCCTTCGGCGGCGAAGACCTTGGCGATACCAGCGCCGATGCCGGCGCCGGCACCCGTCACCACGGCGACCCGATCTTCGAGCTGACCCATGACCCGTCCCCTAACTAGTGGCATCCAGACTGACAAAACCCGGGTCGGGTGCTACCGTCCGATGCGTGTCCGATTCCATTCTCGACGCTGCACTTCGCGAGGCCGACGACCACCCGACCGAGACCGACGGCCGTCGAGCGCGGCGCGATCGTAATCGCGACGCCGTCGTCGACGCACTTCTCGATCTCATCACCGAGGGCGATCCCAACCCCGGTGTGGCCGAGGTCGCCGAGCGTTCCGGCGTGTCCCATCGCTCGGTCTTTCGTTACTTCGACGACCTCCAGGATCTCTTCGAGGTGGCGATCGCCAAGAGCAGCGAGCGTTTCGCGCCATACTTCCAGATCCATGAGTTCGGCGAGGGCCCGCTGGACTCGCGCATCGCCAACCTGGTCCAGCAACGCCGCACGTTGTTCGAGGTCGCCGGGCCGGTGATGCGAGCCGGTCGCCTGCGGGCACCGACGCAGCCGATCATCGCCAACGACCTGGCCGAGACCCGCCAACTGTCGCGGCGGCAACTGAAGATGCACTTCGCGGCCGAACTCGGCGCGGCGTCGAAGACCGATCGTCCAAGGCTGCTGGCCGCAATCGACGCGGTCTCGTCGTTCGAGTCGTGGCGGCTCTGGCGCGACAGCTCGGGCATGACCGAGGCCCAGGCCGCGGCCACGCTCAGCACCGCGTTGCACCGGTTGTTGGCCGGAGAACTGACCATGGAGGTCACGCCATGAAGATCGCCCGCACCCGTGACATCGCCGCCTCACCCGAGCAGGTGTGGGCAGTACTCGCCGACTTCGGCCGGATCGGTCGGTGGGGCCACGGGGTCGATCACGCCGAGACGATCAGCACGGTCGAACCGGGCCCGGGCATGCGCCGACGGGTGCAATCGGGCCGCAACGTCGTGGTCGAGGAAGTCACCGACTGGGTTCCGCCCAAGCTGCTGCGCTATCGGTTCGAAGGCTTGCCGCCGTTCGTCGAGTCGGCCACCAACACCTGGACGCTCACCGGGCGCGGCGCATCGACCGAGGTCACCCTGACGACCGAGCTCGAGTCGGCCGGCCCTCCACCGACCAAGATCCCCTTGCGAGCGCTGGGGCAGGCGATGGGCCGAGTCTCGAACGGCCTGCTCGACGGCTTGGTCGAGCACCTCCGACAACCGAAACACGAAGAGGCAACTCCATGAGCGAATCCCGGCCCGATGTCGTCCTGATCGTCACCGATGAGGAACGGGCCGCGCCACCCTACGAGTCGGCCGAGACCACGCAATGGCGAGCCGAGCAGTTGCCGGCGCGTCGGTGGTTCGCGGAGAACGGCGTGTCGTTCGGTCGCCACTACACCGGCGCGACCGCGTGCGTGCCGAGCCGGCCCACCCTGTTCACCGGCCAGTATCCCGACGTCCATGG
Organism: Acidimicrobiales bacterium; assembly: GCA_013002375.1. GTDB lineage: Bacteria > Actinomycetota > Acidimicrobiia > Acidimicrobiales > SHLQ01 > JABDJW01. The sequence goes on from JABDJW010000058.1 coordinate 2,929, forward strand.
CGTCACCCAGACCGACGGGCTGGGCAAGCAGCACAACGACACCCGGATGCGTTGGCTTGCGGCGGGCCAGGTTCCGACGATGGGGCATTGGTTCCGGGCCGCGGGCTATGACACCCACTTCGACGGCAAGTGGCACGTGAGCCACGCCGACCTGATGGACGAATCGGGCCAGCCCGTACCGACCAATCGGTCCGATGGCACGGTGCTGCCCGACAATGTCGCCAAGTACCTCGAGGCCAATCCGCTCGGGCCGTACGGCTTCGACGGGTGGGTTGGGCCCGAACCTCATGGCGGACGGGTACGCGACAGTGGCTATGTGCGTGATCCGCTCATCGCCGAGCGCACGGTGGCGTGGCTCGAGGATCGTTATGCCCGCCGGGCCGCGGGCGACGCTGACGCTCAGAAGCCGTTTCTCCTGGTGTGCTGCTTCGTCAACCCGCACGACATCGTGTTGTGGCCCCTGCTCCAACGAAAGAACTTCCTGCCGGACGACCCCTTCGACGTGCCGGCCATCTCGCCGTCGCCGACCGACGACGAGGATCTCAAGGACAAGCCGGCCGCGCAGATCGCCTATCGCGATGCGTACGCGTCCGGGTATGGCGTGGCCCCGCTGATCAACCGGGTGTACCAGCGCGACGGCTACCGCGAGCTGTACTACCGGTTGCACGCCGAGGTCGACGGCCCGATCGATCGGGTGCGGCGCACGATCACCGGCGCCGATCACCACACCGTCATGGCGCTGACGTCCGATCACGGCGATCTGCTCGGTTCCCACGGCGGCCTGCATCAGAAGTGGTACCAGCTCTACGACGAGGCGACCCACATTCCGCTCTACGTGGTCGACACCGATCGCGTCGAGGGCGGAACCCACGTCGACATGCCGACGGTGCACGTCGACATCACGCCGACGTTGTTGGGTCTGGCCGGTCTACGGGAAGCCGATCTGGTCGACACGGTGCGGGCGACCCACACCGAAGTGCATCCATTGCCCGGGCGCGACCTCACCGACGTCGTGCTCGATCCGGCCAAGGCCGACTTGGCCCGCCCGGTGTATTTCATGTCGCGCGACAACATGCTCGAGGGCGACTCGCTGTTGTCGGCAATGGCTCAGGCTCGGGGCCGCCGCACCGGACCGCCGCCGATGCAGATCACGCTGCCGGCGCACGTCGGCTTCAACTTCGAGGCCATCGTCGCTCGGGTCGACGGCACGCTCTACAAGCTCGTGCGGACCTACGACGATCCCACCACGTGGACCGATCCCGGCGTTCGTCAGATCACGGCCAATGGCGTGGGCGGCGAGAAGCACCGCACCGAGCCGCTGGCCGATCAGTGGGAGCTCTACGATCTCGACGGCGATCCGATCGAGCGCCACAACCGGTGGGGCGATCCCGCGCTGGCGGCCGTGCAACCGCAACTCGTCGCGACCCTCGATGCTGAGCGAGCTCGGGTGAACGTGGCCCGCAACGAGCCGTGGCCCTATGCGGCTCGCCGGCCGTGGGCGAACCCGAAGGTGGCGCCACCACCACCGGCTCGCGCCGCTCGCCGCGTTGCGCAGAAGGCCGGTCTGCACCCGCACGATCCGACGCCGTTCACCGGCGACCTCAGCGGCCGCCGGGCGTTGATCGTCTGCACCAGCCACGGCGTGCTCGACATCGGCAAGCCGACCGGGGTGTTCGCGTCGGAGATGACCGCGCCCTACTACGTGTTCACCGACGCCGGCTTGAACGTCGATCTGGCCAGTCCCAACGGCGGCGACATCCCCATCGATCCGCAGTCGCTCAAGGCGGTACCACGCAGCGAACACGACGATCGCTTCCTGGCCGATCCCGAGCTGAAGACGATGGTCCGCCACTCGATGACGGTCGCCGACGTCGATTTCTCGGCCTACGACATCATCTTCCTGGCCGGGGGTTGGGGGGCCGCGTTCGATCTCGGATTTTCCGAGGCCCTGGGCGAGGGCATCACCGTTGCGAACGACGCGGGCAAGATCATCGGCGGCGTGTGCCACGGCCCGTTGGGTCTGCTGCAGGCCAAGACGGCCGATGGCCGGCCCTTGGTCGCCGGTCGGCGCATATCGGCCGTGACCGACAAACAGGTGCACGAGCTGGGCATCGAATCGACGCCAATGCATCCCGAGACCGAGCTGCGCGCGGCAGGCGCTGACTTCCGCTGCAGCCACCACAAACGGCGCGATGCGCTGGCCAATCACTGGGAGGTCGACGGCAACCTGGTGACCGGTCAGAACCAAAACGCCGGTCCAATGGTGGCCCGCGAGATGCTGCAACTCCTGGCCTTCCGGCTCGCGACCGAGGCCGCGACCACCCCGGCCTGAGCCGGTCGGCGGGGCCAGTAGAATCGGAATCCATGGTTCGAAGCCGCGTCTTCATCCTGACCGTCGCGCTCATGCTGTTCGGCGCCGCGTGCGCGTCCGATGACGATGATCCCGCAGCTCCCACCACAGCGGCGCCGGACTCGACGATCCCTTCGACGACCAGGACCGAACCAACCGTGGTGACCACGACGGTGGCGACCACGACCACCGCCGCGCCGACGACCACGAGCGCCCCTACGACCACCGTGCTGACCATCGATGATGTGCTCGATCGCGAGCGGCGGGAGGGCATACCCATCGTTCCGGCGCGATACCCGGTCGCCATCTACGGCGATTCGATGGCCGAGAGCGCCCGCGAACACATGGTCAACTTCTTGACTTCGGGGGGACGGCTGCGGGTGAGCAACTACGCGTTCCCGGGAACATCGCTCTGCGTCGCCCTACCCACCATGGAGACCGATCTGCGCCGCGAGCAGATCTGGGCCGCCTTGTTCATCTACACGAACAACACCTTCGTCAGCTGTATGCACGACGATGCCGGCGTGCCGCTCGACGACGACGCGGCGATCGCCAAGTTCGCCGCCGACCTCGACGAGGCCTTGGCCATCACCGGCGAGGTCGGCGTGCGCAGCTACCTGGTCACGATTCCGTTGAATCGGGTCGAAGCGCTCGATCGCTCGAAACAGCCGATGAGCGCCCGGGTCAATGAGGTGCTGACCGAGGCGGCCGAGCGGCACGATCATGCTGAAGTCGTCGAGGCGGCACGGGCGGTGCTGGGCCCCGACGGCGAGTATGTCGAAACCCTTCCGTGTTTGCCGACCGAGCCCTGCACCGGCGGCGTCGACGACGATGGCGTGCCGGTCAACATCGTTCGCGATCCCTTCGGCGGCCATTTCTGCACCAGCGGTTTCGGTGACCGGGATGAAACATTCGCCGAGAACATCGGGCTGTGTCCGGTCTGGGACAGCGGCGGCTGGCGCTACGCCGGCGCTGCAGTCGCCCCCATCGTCGAGGCCGCACTGCAAGACCAGATGGCCCAAGCCGGCGGCTAGCTCGGCCCGCCTCCACGCCGCTCTTCGAGATGGGGTGTGCCGGGAGGCGGGCGGCTAAACAGTTGGCACCGGGACCGAAGGGACGATCGACATGAGTCTGAAGGACGACACAATCGCCAATCTGTTGGCCTGCTACGACGCGACCGAGGCGCTCTGTGGCGAACTGAACGACGCCGATTGGGCAACACAATCGTTGTGCCCGGACTGGACGTCCCAGGGCGTCATCGCCCATCTCGCCGGCATCGAGGACGTGATGTCCGGCTGGTTGCCGACCGGGCCGGACGATCCGCCGCCGTTCGAGAAGATGGGCGCCTACCAAGCCGCCGCCGACCGCATGTCGCCGGCCGAACTCACCGAGTCGTTCGTGTCGATCGCGGGGTCGCGCCGAGCCGAACTCGCCGCGCTCACCGATGCGCAGTTCGACGCTCCCTCGATCACCCCGGTCGGCTTGCAGACCTACGGGCGGTTCCTGGCCATCCGCGTGTTCGACTTCTTCATGCACAACCTCGACATCCGGGTGCCCACCGGCCGGCGTACGGCCGAAGCCGAGAGCGGCCCGATCGCCGAGATGGCGCTGCAGGAGACCATTGGCTCGATGGGCTACATCGCGGGCAAGAAGATCAGCCTCGAGGATGGTATGAGCCTGCGGTTCAACCTGACCGGTCCGGTCGAACGGCAGATCTGCGTCGCCGTCGACGGTCGAGCCGGGTTGGTCGACTCGCTCGATGCACCCGATGTCGAGGTCACGACCGATTCGACGACGTTTCAGTTGCTGGCCTGCGGCCGCATCGACCCCCAGCAGCCGATCGACGATGGCCAGATCTCGTGGTCCGGTTCCGACGGCTGGGGCGAGAAAGCGGCCCGCAACCTCCGGTACACGATGTAGTCGGCCCGGCGCGAACGAACGGGAACCGCGAACGAACGGGAACAAGGCAAGATCAGGAGAACCATGGACGTCTACGAAGCGCTCTACACCACCCGGGCCATGCGGCGGGTCAAGCCGGACCCGGTACCCGACGAGGTGCAGGCCAGAATTCTCGACGCCGCGATTCGGGCCCCGAGTGGCGGCAATCAGCAGACCTGGGCCTTCATGCTGGTGGACGACCCCGAGGTCAAGGCCAAGCTCGGGCCGGTCTATCGCGAGTGCATCGATCTCTTGTGGGCCAGCTTCTACAACACGCAGATCGAGGCCGCTCAGGCCGAACCCGACCTCCCCGAATCCAAACAGTGGTTGGCCATCAAGAAGTCGGTCGATTGGGCGGCCGAAAATTTCGAGTCCTATCCGCTGTTCCTGTTCGGTTTCGCGCAGCATGACGCCACCGGAGGGTCGATCTTCCCGGCAATCTGGAGCGCCATGCTGGCCGCCCGGGCGGAGGGCGTGGGCGCGTCGCTCACGAGCGTCATGATGATCAAGGGCGACGAGGTGCCCGGCATCCTGGGGGTGCCCGCGGAGGAGGGCTGGAACATGGCCTGCTGCGTGCCGATGGGGTACCCAAAGGGCAAGTGGGGCGTCGCCAAGCGCCGACCGGCGCACGAAGTCGCGTATCGCAACCAGTGGGGTCAGCCGCTCGGGTTCGAGATCGCCGAACCGCTCTGGCCCGCCGACTGAACGAGGCCCCTGGGCCTATTTGCGGAGGCGGATCTCGGTCACCTGGTGATCGGCGCCCTTGCGCAGGATCAGATCGGCGCGATCGCGCGTCGGTGCGATGTTGTTGCGCAAGTTCGGCGCGTTGATACCGGCCCAGATGCTGCGGGCCACTTCGTCGGCCTCGGCGTCGGTGAGCCCCGCGAAGTGGCGGAAGAACGACTCGGGGTTCTGGAACACTTCGGCCCGCAGGGCGTGGAAGCGATCGACGTACCACTGTTCGATGTGGGCCTCGTCGGCATCGACGTAGATCGAGAAGTCGAAGTAGTCCGACGCGAACGCGGGCCCGCCGGCCATGTCATCGAACTTGGGGCCGTCTCCGTTGCGGGTCTGCAGAACGTTCAGCCCCTCGACGATCAAGATGTCGGGCTGGTCGACCTCGGTGTGTTCGCCTTCGATGATGTCGTACACCAGGTGTGAGTAGACCGGCGCCGGCACGTTCGCTTCGCCCGACTTCACCCGGTGCAGGAAGTCGACGAGCGCCGCCGTGTCGTAGCTCTCCGGAAAGCCCTTGCGTTCCATCAGACCACTGGCCTCGAGTTCGGCGTTGGGGCGCAGGAACCCGTCGGTGGTGATG
>JABDJW010000073.1 GCA_013002375.1 Acidimicrobiales bacterium
GACGAACATGCCGACCGCCTCGGCATGGGCATCGTCGGTGATCTCCTCGGTCGAGAGCACCATGGCGAACGCGACCCGCTCGCGCTCGAAGCGCTCGGTGGCCTCGGCCTGGGTGAGACTGGCCGCGGTTGCGTAGCAGAGGTCCATCAGTTCGTTCGTCTTGGCCCGGTTCGCGTAGCGGGCGGTCACCGTCGAGACGGCCGGGTCGTCGTAGCCCTCGACATCGAGTGCTTTGCACATCCCGGCGAAATCGGCGTCGGTCGTGGGCACCACGATCCCCCACCCGTCGAGAAACGGCATCGGCTTGAATCCGGCGTTGAAGCTCGATCGTTGGGTGCCGTCGCTGTCGAGCAACACCTCGTTTCCGGCCGACTCGGCCCAGAGAAACGACACACATGCATCGGCCATCGCCAGCTCGAGGTGCTGGCCGCCCCTCCCCTGGGCCCGAGCGAACAGCGCGGCCGTAATCGCCTGGCTCGCATAGAGCGCGCTCACCTTGTCGGCGCCGTTCTGGTGGAGGAACTCGGGCGGACCGCCCTCGGGGTCGGCCTGATTCGCGGCGAACCCGGCATATGCCTGGATCGAAGTGTCGTACGCGCTCCGGTCGCGATACGGGCCATCGGGTCCGTACCCCGAGATCGAGCAGTACACGACGTCGGGGTTCACGGCCTGAACGGCGTCGTAGCCGATGCCGAGCCGGTCGATCACGCCCGGCCGGAAGTTCTGCACGACGACATCGGCCGTCGCGGCTAGTTGGAGGACGACGGCTTGCCCCTCGGTCGTCGAAAGGTCGACCGCCACGCAGCGCTTACCCCGGTTGCAGGCCAGGTAGAAGGCACTCATGCCGTTCACCGACACGCCGATCCACCGGGCGATGTCGCCCATGCCCGGTCGCTCGACCTTGATCACCTCGGCACCCTGGTCGGCCAGCAACGCCACCGCGTAGGGCCCGGTGAGCGCGATCGAGAGATCGAGAATCTTGATGCCGGCCAGCGGGCCTTCGGGAGCATTCGAGGTCAAGGGGCGTCCTTTCGGTTGTGCCTTCGGCGCTTGGCCGCCGAGGCCAAGAAGCAGAGCTTCTCATCACCGCTGCGAGGTCACCAGCCGCCGTGTGGGATCATCGTCGGCGCCCGGCCACACGGTGTTGTCGGTCACCGGCGAGAGGAACCATCGAATGACACAAATTCTGTCGCAGTTCTGCATCAATGTGCGCGACATGGACAAGGCCCTCGAGTTCTGGCACGAGGTCTGCGAGCTGCCGATCGTCAACCGCATCGAAACCGACGACTTCGTCGAAGTGATGCTCCAATCCGAACACGGCGGCTCGCGCCTCCAATTGGCGCAGCACTTCGCCAACGAGGACCCCATCGAAATGGGCACCTCGGTCTGGAAGATCTACATCAACACCTCCGACTGCCGGAGGGTCTATGACCGCGCCATCGCGGCCGGGTGCGAGTCGGTCACCGAGCCGACCGAAACGGACCGTTGGCCGGTGATCCTGGCGTTCGTGCACGACTTCGACGGTTACCTCGTCGAGTTCGTCGAACACAAGGAAGGCACGCGTCCCGGCGTTCCCGACCCGAAGAAGGTGTGAGCAACGGGCCGGTCATGTCGCGGGCCCGGCCGCGCATCAGCCCAGCAACGCCCGCAGGCCGGTGGCGTGCACCTTCTTCGTCTCGGCGACGGTCAGTTGCCGGTGCCGACGGAGGAAGTCGACCGATTCGAGCTGGGTCAGGAGGTCGCCGGCCGAGATAACCGCATCGCGATGGGACGACTTGAGTTCGGCCAACTCGGGGGCGAACTGGAGCTCGAACTGCTCGCGCATATCGTTGCGATTCTTGGTCATCTCCTCGCGAATGCGAGGAAGCCGAACCGCATTGGCCGCGGTCGCGCGAAACACCGGTCCGACACCGTCATGGAGCCGAAGCCTCATCGTGGCGAAGTCCTCGATGCGGTCCTCCAGCGGGCCCTGACCAATGGCGTGAAGTCGCGCCAGCTCCCCACCCACTTGATCGCTCCGCTTGATCGTGGCTTCGAGGAGTTCGCCGGGATCCGCGAAGTAGCGGTACAGCGATCGCAAGGACAAGCCCGAACGGGTTGCGGCCTGCTCGATCGTGGGGAACATCGATTCCTCGGCGAACATCTCCAGCACGACATCGAGGACGGCGTCGATGTTCCGTTGCCGCCGGGCAACTCGGCCATCGACCGGTTCATCCTCTGCCGGTTCGGCAATCTCGTCGATGTCGCTCATCGTCGACCGAGAGTAGCAATGCTTTTGGGGCCGGCACCCCATCTACTGCTTGTCACACTGGCAGATTAGCGACACCGGCGATTACGGTCGCCGGCATGATCTTCGAAGTCAATCGGCAGGACTTCCGCGAGACTCGCGTCGTCGACATCGCACCCGCAACGCTCTCCGCAGGCCAAGTTCGACTGTCGGTCGAGCGTTTCGCCTTCACCAGCAACAACATCAGCTATGCGGTGGCCGGCGACATGCTCGACTACTGGGGGTTCTTCCCGGCCGAACAAACCTGGGGGCACATACCGGCCATCGGCATCGGTTCGGTGATCGAATCGGCCAATCCCGACATCGCCGTGGGAGGCCGCTACTTCGGGTTCTACCCGATGGCCGGCGAGCTCGTCATCGACGCTCACCGCCGGGGCCCGCACGGATTCCGCGACGTCGGCCCGCACCGGGCGAACCACGCCGTCACCTACACCGATTTCCGCGATGTCGACGCCGACGAATCCTGGGACGCCGACCGAACGGACGAATACCTGCTGCTCTGGGGCATGTTCATGACGTCGTTTCTGGTCGACGACCAACTCGGCGACCGGGGATTCGCCGGCGCCGCCCAGACGTTGGTCACCAGCGCATCATCGAAGACCTCGATCTCCCTGGCATCTTGCCTCGCGGCGCGCAGCGACATCCGAGCGGTGGGGTTGACCTCCGAACGCAACCGGTCGTTCGTCGAGAACCTCGATCTCTACGATCAGGTCATCACCTACGACGAGGTCGCTCAGCTCGACCCGAGCATTCGCTCAGGCGTCGTCGACATGGCCGGCAATGCTTCGGTGCGGGCGTCGATCCACCGACACTTCGGCGACAACCTGACCTTCTCCACCAGCGTCGGCGCAACGCATTGGGAAGCAGCCGGCGACCCGCCGACGGCAACCGGCGGCGGGGCCCTGCCCGGCGCGGCGCCCGAGTTCTTCTTTGCGCCCAGCCAGCGGGCCAAGCGGGTCGAAGAATGGGGCGCAGCCGAGCTCGATGCCCGCATCGACCGCGCCTACCGAAACCTGGTCGAGCACAGCACCC
>JABDJW010000081.1 GCA_013002375.1 Acidimicrobiales bacterium
ACGGCCACAACAGCCACACCAACATCTGCTCGTCGAACGCCCGCATCGGGTACCAGAGCTGGATGGGCCACGACCGCCCGTCGTCGGACTTCGCCAACGCCGAGGTGATCTTCCTGATCTCGGCCCACCTCGAATCGGGCCACTACTTCAACCCCCACGCTCAACGCATCATGGAGGCCCAAGCCAACGGGGCCAAGATCATCTGCGTCGACCCCCGCCTGTCGAACACCGGCGCCAAAGCCGACTACTGGCTGCCGACCTGGCCCGGCACCGAGCCGTTCCTGTTGCTGGCCATCGCCCGCCTGTTGATCGAATCGGGCGACTGGAACGAAGCGTTCATGAGGCGCTGGACCAACTGGGAAACGTACCTTCAGGCCAAGCACCCGAACCGTCCGGTCGAGTGGTCCGAGATGCAGCCCGCGCTGCTCGAGGAGTACGCCGAATACACCCCCGAAACGGCCGAGCAGAAGACCGGCGTCGATGCCGAAACCATCCGCGAGATCGCGACGTTGATCGGTGCCCACCCCACCAAGTTCGCGTCGCACAACTGGCGGGCCGCGGGGGCCGGCAACATGGGCGGCTGGCAGGTCGCCCGCTGCCTGTTCTTCTTGAACGTCTTGACCGGTTCGGTCGCCACCAAGGGCGGCACCGCGGGCAACGGCATGAACAAGTTCAAGACGCCGGCCCCGATGGGGGCGCCCAACACGCACGCCTGGAACGACCTCGAGTGGCCGAAGGAATACCCGCTCGCCTACCACGAGATGTCGATCCTGCTCCCCCACTTCCTGAACGAGGGTCGGGGCAGCCTGGAGGTGTACTTCAGCCGGGTCTACAACCCGATCTGGACCAACCCCGACGGCTTCAGCTGGATGGAAGCGCTGACCGACGAGTCGAAGGTCCGCTGCCATGTCGCCCTCACGCCGACCTGGTCCGAGACCTCCTGGTTCGCCGACTACGTGCTGCCAATGGGCGTGTCGGCCGAACGCCACGACGTCACCAGCTACGAGACCCACGCCGGCCGGTGGATCGGCTTCCGGCAATCGGTGTTCCGTCGCTACGCCGAGATCCAGGGCAAGGACATCGGCCCCGACAGTCGCAGCTACGACTTCAACCCCGGCGAGGTCTGGGAGGAAAACGAGTTCTGGATCGACCTCTCGTGGCGAATCGACCCCGACGGCTCGCTCGGCATCCGCCAGTGGTTCGAATCCGAACAGCACCCGGGCAAACCGGTCACCGTCGACGAGTACTACGCCAAGATGTTCGCCGAGAACGTGCCGGGCCTGGCCGAAGCCGCGGCCGACGCGGGCCAGGATCCGCTGGAGTACATGCGCGATCGGTCGGCATTCGCGGTGCCGACCGACCCCTACGAGCCCTACGAACGAGACGTCGACGATGACGATCTCGAAGGCTGTGTGCTGGGCGAGGACGGCGTCTGGCGCAAGAACGGCACTGCGGCAACATGGTCCGGCGAGCTCGACGATCTGGCTGACCTGACCCTCGCGCCGCTCGGCGAAGGCTCACCGGCGATCGAAATCGACGGCGAGGCCAAGGAGGGTTTCCCCACCCCATCGAAGAAGCTCGAGCTGTACTCGTCCACGTTGGCCGAATGGGGCTGGCCCGAATATGCGACGCCAAAGTGGATCCCCAGCCATGTGCATTGGGAAGACCTCGACATGGCAGGTACCGAACGCATCCTGCTGCCCACCTTCCGCATCCCCACGCTGATCCACACCCGCTCGGCCAACTCGAAATGGCTGAACGAGATCAGTCACCGCCACCCGCTGTGGATCCACCCCGAGGACGCCGAGAAGCTCGGCATCGAGGAGAACGGTCTCGTTCGCATCACCACCCGCATCGGCCACTTCGTGATCGCGGCCTGGCGCACCGAGGGCATCCGCCCCGGCGTCGTCGCGGCCTCGCACCACATGGGCCGCTGGCGCTTGGAGGAGGGCGAAGCCCGTTCGTGGGGTGCGGGCAAAGCGGCGATCTCATCACAGCCCGGCGACGACGGCCGCCGCGTGTGGAAGCTCAAGCGCGAACACGGCAACGAGCCCTACGACAGCACAGACCGCGACACCAACCGCATCTGGTGGACCGACACCGGCGTGCACCAGAATGCGACGTTCTGCGTGCAGCCCGATCCGATCAGCGGCATGCAGTGCTGGCACCAGCGGGTCCACGTCACCCCGGCCGAAGCCGGCGACGAGTACGGCGACGTCGTCGTCGATACCGCGAAAAGTCGTGAGGCCTACCTCGACTGGATGAGCAAGACCCGCCCGGCCGGCACCACGGCCAAATCCCAGGGCCTGCGCCGGCCGCTCTGGTACGCCCGCCCCCTCAAGCCCAACGCCACCGAATACCGCCTGCCCTAGATCGCGTCGGCGCCCGGCCTCTGGGAATCTGGCCCTTTGGGAATCTGGCGAGGAAAATGGGCGTCCCCCGCACCCCACCCTCACCAGAATCGGGGCCGGGCCGGTCGGGGGTGCTTCGCTGGCGTAGATTCGGCGGCATGGCACCAGCCCGCGAGCGGCGGAGACGCCGATGACCGAGACCCACGCGGCGTGGGGGCGAGCGCTCGACCGGTTGCGAACGCTCGGCGATCGTCTGGCCGCGACACCACCGGCCGATAGCACCGAACTCGAGGCCTTCGAGCACCTTGTCGACCAGACCAGCCTGTTCTTCGCGTGGGAAACATTGCACGCCGATCCCAGCCGGCCGTTCTTCCACCGCCACAACGACCTCGTCAGTCAGTGGGGTGGCCCGAACGCCGACAACGTCTACCGTCACGCCCGCATCGACCCCGGCCGGCGCTACCGCATCCATGGCCGGATGCACAGCTGCGACGAGTTCTTGTTGGCCCTCCGAGCCGGGTTCATGCACAACGAGATCTGGGGCACGAAGGCCCAGGTCACCGCATCGGATCTCGGGATCGGACCCGGCGACGAGTTCGAGCTGTTCCTGGGTGGCGACCCTCTCGATCCCACCTGGCCGGATGCGGTGGCCATCCCGGATGGCGTGATCATGGCGTCGGTACGCGAGTACTACTACGCCTGGACCGCGGAGGAACCGGCCACCATCCTCATCGAGTGTCTCGATCCCGACCCTGCGGGGGAGCTGACCGAAACGGAGTTCGAACGCCGCCTCGAACAATCACTCGCTCAGATCGAGGACTCGATCACCTACTGGGATCGGTACATGGCCGACAACCGCGCCGACCGCGTCGACAACGAGTTCGCGCCCACGACGGTGAAGGTCGGCAAGGGGTTGCCGATGGCTCGATACGAGTTCTGCTTCTGGAACCTCGAGCCCGGCCAAGCCCTGATCATCGAGTGCGACGAACCGCAGGCTCGCTACTGGGCGACCCAGCTGTACATGATGCACACCTTCGAGCTCGTCGACCCCTACGGCGGGATCAGCAGCCGCAACCAGGCCCAGAGCAGGGTCGACAGCGACGGCAAGGCGCGCTACGTACTGGCCGCAACCGACCCAGGCGTGCCCAACTGGCTCGACACCCGAGGACGTTCCGCCGGCCTGTGCACCGTGCGCTGGTTCTGGCCGACGGCCGATGTCGAGCCCGCACTGACCAGTCGGGTCGTCCCGCTCGACGACGTCCGAAACCACCTTCCGGACGAGACCCCCGAGGTGTCCAAAACGGCGCGCGCCGAGGAGCTCGCCGCCCGCCGGGCGCATCTACGGTGGCGTTTCCGAGCGTGAGCTGGAGTCCGCCCGCACCGGCCGACTGGGTGAACGCGGCCAACCGTGGCGAGCTCGCGGCGTACCAGCCCGATGCGGCGCCCTTCGATGCCGCCGCGCTGTGGGGCCGGCCCGACCCGCCGGCCGGCCTGCAGGTGTTCTGCACCGCGCTCGAAGCCGAAGCCGACCTCACGCCACTCGGACGGTGGGCGACGCAGCGCTACCTCCGTCGCCTCGTCGCCCAGCGGCATCGCCTCGACGAGCTGCCGGCAACCGAGAACCCGGTGCGCGAACCGCTCTTCGTGATCGGAGCGCCTCGCTCGGGAACCACCGTTACACACCGGCTGCTCGGGGCCGATCCCAACCACCGGATCACCGAGGGTTGGGAGCTGCTGTACCCGGTGGGCGATGCCGACGACGAGGCGGCGCGGATCGAGCGGGCCGCCGCCGAGCTCACCTTCCCGCAGTCGGTAGCCCAGGGCCTCGGCGCCATCCACACCTATTCGGCCCACATGCCCAAGGAATGCCTGTCGGCGATGGCGTTCGCCTTCCGCACCGAGGAGTTCATCAGCCGATACCACGTGCCGAGCTACGTCGACTGGTTGCGAGCAGCCGACATGGCGCCGGCCTACGCCATGCACAACCGCGTTCTCGAGACCCTCGATCCCACCGGCAAGGCGCACTGGGTGTTGAAGTCACCGGTGCACCTCCAGGCCCTCCCCCAGTTGCTCGCGGCATTCCCCGATGCCCGCTTCGTGTTCACCCATCGCGAGCCAACAGCCATCCTGGCTTCCGTGTCGAGCTTGATCGCCACCCTGCGGTCGGCCTTCAGCGACGTGGTCGACCCGATCGCGATCGGCCGTTATCACCTCGACCTCTACGCCCGCAGCCTCGACGCCCTCGTCGATCATGTCGACGGCGGCCTCCTGCCCGCCGACCGGGTGGCCCACATCCGGCACGCCGAAAT
>JABDJW010000098.1 GCA_013002375.1 Acidimicrobiales bacterium
ACACCGATCCTGCTGCCCGGCTGATACGGGCCGCGGAACACGCGCTACAGGCCGAGGAAGTCGTCGAGGCCGAGGGTGATGCCCGGGTGATCGGCGATCTGTTTGGCGGCGAGCAGCACCCCCGGCATGAACGATGTGCGATCCATGCTGTCGTGACGGATGGTCAGCGTCTGTCCCATCGCGCCGAGGATGACCTCCTGATGGGCGACTGCACCCCGCATGCGGACCGAGTGCATGGTGATGCCGCCTGGCCCGGAGCCCCCTCGGGCACCGGGAACCACGTGATTCTCCGTAGGGTCGTCGCGCCAGTCGGCCGACGCACCCGCCATCCGCCTCGCCGTCATCATCGCCGTGCCGGAAGGCGCGTCGATCTTGTTCTCATGATGCATCTCGATGATCTCTGCGGTCTCGAACCACGGCGCCGCGACTTCGGCAAAGTACATCATGAGCACCGCACCGATCGCGAAGTTGGGAGCGATCAGGCAATTGCTCGAGGTGAAGGCGGACTCGAACTGGCTGAGGTCATCGTCGGTGAATCCGGTGGTGCCGACCACCGCGTGGACACCATGCTCGGCCATCCACGCCAGATTGCCCCGCGCCGGCTCGAGGTTGGTGAAGTCGACAGCAACGTCGGCGACCCCGCTCGGAAGCTCCGACGGCGAATCGACCACCTCGATCTCGCACGCAATGCCGACGATGGCGCCGACCGTCTGGCCGGCCGCGCCCGGGTCGATGGCTGCGGTGAGGGTGAGCTCGGGGTCGAGAAGCACCGCTCGGCACACCTCACGACCGACCCGGCCTCCGGCTCCGAACACGGCAACGTCAATAGTCATCGGCGCCACCCTACCGCCCGGCCCGGGCCGGTTCGGGTGCTTTGAGGCGCCTAGGCGCCGGCCAAGGGCGCGACGTCACCGACCGCGCTCATGACTCGGGGTCCGCTGAAGACCCGGGTGATGACCCGATGGACATCATCGACGGTGACGGCCCGCAACGAGTCCAGGAAACTCTCGATCGTCGGGACGTAGCCCCGGAGGGTCAGCGCGGTTCCCAGCCGGGCCATCCGGCTCGAGCTGTCTTCGAGCCCGAGCAGGGTTGCGCCCTCGAACCCGGCGCGAGCGAGAGCGAGTTCATCGCCCGTCACGCCGCGCTCGATCAGATCGTCGATCTCATGATCGAGCACGGCCAGGAGCTCGTTGGCCCGCTCGGCCGCGGTGGCGGCGTACACCGTGAACGAGCCGGATTCGCGATACCCGGTCTGATTCGAGAAGACGCTGTACGCCAGACCACGCTTCTCGCGCACCTCCTGAAACAGGCGGCTCGACAGACCGCCGCCGATGACCTGGTTGGCGATGGCCAGGGCGAAGCGATCGTCGTCGCCATGGCCGAGCGACGGCCAGCCCAAAGCGACGTGGGTCTGTTCGGTGGGCCGCTCGATGAGCACGGCCTGCTCCGTCGGCAGCGTGGGCGGCCGTCTCGCCGGCGAGACACCTGGCGCGGACGAACCGAAGGCGCCGGTCACCCCGGCGACGATTTGCTCGTGCTCGACATTGCCTGCGGCGGCGAACACCAAGTTCACCGGCTGGTACCAGTGCTGATGAAAGGCATGAACCGTGTCGGCCTGGAGGCCACGAATCGATTCGGCTGTACCGAGGACCTCCCAGCCCAGCGGGTGCTCAGGAAACAGGGCGGCCTGGAGGGCGGTGTGGGCGACGTCGTCGGGATAATCCTCGCTGGCCGCCAGTTCCTCGAGGATCACGAGCCGTTCGGCTTCGAGATCGGCAGCCGTGAAGGCCGGCGCCTTCACCACGCCGCACAACAGATCGAGGGCGAAGGTGACTTCGGAGTCCGGAACCCGGGCGTGGTAGGCGGTGTACTCCTTGCTGGTGAAGGCGTTGACTTCGCCCCCGGTGCGGTCGACCGCTTCGGCCAACGCTCGCGCCGACCACCGGTCGGTGCCCTTGAAGAGCAGATGTTCGAGGCAGTGCGATGCGCCGGCCATGGACGCTTCCTCGTCGCGGTTACCCACCCCGACCCACACTCCGAGTGAGGCGGAACGCACGCCCGCCATGTGCTCGGTGACCACTTCGAGGCCATTGGCCAGCGTTGTTCGTTGAATGCGCTCGTCGGCCATACTCGAGTCAGGCTACGGCGGTGGTTCGCCGGCGCCTACGAGCCGACCTCGGGCACCGCGGCCCGGGTGGGAGCGCGATCGCATGCAAGCGCAGATTGTTGCGCCAGCCGGGCCACTCGCCACCCGTCGTCGTCGAGCGCCAGAACCACTGGGCCGTCGGGTTCAGGTTGAACCCACCCCGTTCGCCCATCTCCTGGGTCACCTCTTGACCACGGGCGACGCTGATGTGGGACATCGTGTATTCGAACTCGTCCTGACCGCACCCCCACCGAAAGGGGGACGCCGATGCCCCTGGAGGCGCGGCAAAACGGCGGATGCCCGCCCCAGCTGCGGGGCGGGCATCCGGTGCTTGCGTTTGTGGGTGTTACCGGCGGCGCCGGCGACCACCGCGGGTGTCCGGGCCGAGATCGCCGTGCTTCTCGCTGACCTCGGAATCGAAGGAGTCTTCGAACGACACCGACTGGCGGGAGCCGCCGCTGTCGCGGCCTCGGCCACCACGGTCACGATCACGGCCACCACGGTCACGGCCGCCACGGTCACGACCACCACGGTCGCGGTCGCGGCCTCGGCCACCACGGTCACCACGGTCACGGTCGCGGCCGCCTCCGCCACCGCTCTTGACCGGTTCGCCGTCTTCGCCGATCGGCGTCAGCGACACCTTGCCGTTCGGATCGACGTCTTCGACCATGACCTCGATCTCGTCGCCGAGATCGAGCACGTCTTCGACGCGATCGATCCGCTTGCCGTCGCCGAGCTTGGAGATGTGCACCAAGCCGTCGCGGCCGGGCAGGATGTTGACGAAGGCACCGAACTTGGTGATGTTCACCACCCGGCCCATGTACTTCTGGCCGACCTCGGCCGTGGGCGGGTCGAGGATCAGGTTGATCTGCCGGTAGGCCTCGTTCACGACGCCCTTGTCACTGGAGGCAATGGCGACCACACCGACTGCGCCGTCGTCGTCGACGCTGATGTCGGCGCCGGTCTCGGCCTGGATGGAGTTGATGACCTTGCCCTTGGGCCCGATGACCTCGCCGATCTTGTCGATCGGGATCTCGAAGCTCATGATCTTCGGCGCGGTCTCGCCAACGTCGTCGCGCGGTGCCGGAATGGCGTCGGCCATCGTGGCGAGGATCTGCGTGCGGGCGTCCTTGGCCTGGTTGAGCGCGGCGGCCAGGACGTCGGCGGGAATGCCGTCGATCTTGGTGTCGAGCTGCAGGGCGGTGATGAAGTCGGACGTACCGGCCACCTTGAAGTCCATGTCGCCGTAGGCATCCTCGGCGCCGAGGATGTCGGTCAGGGTGGTGTACTTGCCTTCGGCGTAGACCAGGCCCATGGCAATTCCGGCCACCGCAGCCTTGATCGGCACACCGCCGTCCATCAGCGAAAGGCTCGACGCACAGACCGAGGCCATCGACGACGAACCGTTCGAGCCGAGAACCTCCGACACCAAACGCAGGGTGTAGGGGAAATCGTCGAGGCTGGGGACGACCGGGTAGAGCGCTCGCTCGGCGAGCGCGCCGTGGCCGATCTCGCGGCGCTTGGGGCCCCGCATGAAGCCGGTCTCGCCGGTGGAGAACGGCGGGAAGTTGTAGTGGTGCATGAAGCGCTTGCGGGTGACGGGATCGATGCCGTCGACCATTTGATCCATGCGTTTCATGCCCAAGGTGGTGAAGTTCAACACCTGGGTGTCGCCCCGCTGAAACAGGCCGGAGCCATGGGCGGTGGGTACGACTGCGACTTCGGCCGACAACTCGCGGAGATCGGCCAGGCCGCGACCGTCGATGCGCACGCCTTCTTCGACGATGCGCTTGCGGACCGCAGCCTTGGTGGCCGAGCGAATGGCGTTCTTGATCTGCTTGTCGGCATCTTCGACGCCTTCGAACTGACCGACGAGTTCGTCGACCAGTGCGTCGCGCAGTTCGCCTTCGGCGGCGTTGCGTTCGGCCTTGTCGGCGATCTGCTGGGTGGAGGCGATGCGATCGGCACCGGTCGCCATCACGGCATCCATGATCTCAGGCGAGTAGTCGACCGCGGTCGTGTACTCGAAGATCTCGGGCTTGCCGCCGACCGCGTCGATGAGCTCTTGTTGCAGCGCGATCGCTTGCTTGATCGTGGCCTTGCAGGCGTCGAGACCTTCGGCCAGGACCGCTTCGTCGACTTTGGCATCGCCGGCCTCGAAGAGCTCCCAGGTGGATTCGGTGCCACCGGCCTCGACCATCATCACGGCGACATCGCCGTCGTCGAGCAGGCGCCCGGCAACGACCATCTCGAAGG
>JABDJW010000108.1 GCA_013002375.1 Acidimicrobiales bacterium
GGTCACGAGCACCCGTTCGGTCGCGGCGGCCAGCAACGCTTGGGCCAGCAGGCCCCGCCGCCGGCCGACATCGACGAGCACCGGCCGGCTCTGAGCCTCGGTCCAGGCGATGAGCGACTCGAGCCGAGCCGCCGGGATGGCGGCCCGATCGAACGACCCTGCCGCGCTCAACACCGCGATGTGCTCGGCCGCAATCAGTTCGAGCCGGGCGATTGCCTCCGGCTCGGCGTCGGACCGCAGCCAATCGTCGAGCCGCAGACCGGCCGGTTCGGCGCACCCGAGCACCGCGGCTTGATCGCCGCCAAGATCGATGATCAGCACCGAGGTCGATCGGGACCGCGCCAGGGCGGTTGCTGCGACGACGACCGACGTGCCGGCCCCGCCACTGGTGGAGAAGAACACCTGCATCGGTTCTCCCTGCCGCGCGCCAATCGCGCGCGCTCGAAGGTGAGGGGAGGAAGCACACGGTCGCGGGGCCAGTGGCTACAGCACGGCAATCGACGCGACGGGGGAAGTGGGGCGACCCTAACCGGCCGGCACCCCGCTGCCAACACCTCAGCGGTACCGTTGGTGGTGTGGAAGCCGCGTTCTTCGACCTCGACAAGACAGTCATCGCCCGGGCCACGCTGGTCGCGTTCAGTACGCCACTGCGTCGCAAGGGCATGATCACCCGCCGGCTGATGGCGCGCGCGGTGTGGGCCCAGATCGTCGCGACCCAGCGAGGCGTCGACGAGGAGAAGCTGCGCGAGTACCGCGAGCAAGCCCTGCGGGTCACCAAGGGCTGGGATCGCCAGAAGCTGGTCGACCTCATCACCGAATCGCTCGACGAAGTGGTCGAGCCGATCGTGTATCGCGAGGCGCTCGACCTGATGGACGAACACCGCGCCGCGGGCCGCCGGATCTACCTGGTGTCGGCCTCGCCGGAGGAAATCGTCACCCCGCTCGGCCGTTACCTCGGGGTCGACGCCACCCTCGCGACCCAGCCCCAGGTCGACGCCGAGGGCCGCTACACCGGCCAGGTCAAGGTCTACAACTACGGCGTCCACAAGGTCGCCGCGATCGAGGAGGAGGCCCGCACCTGGTCGATCGACCTCGACGCGAGCTACGCCTACAGCGACTCGATCACCGACCTGCCCATGCTCGAAGCGGTCGGGCACCCGGTGGTGGTGAACCCCGACAAGAGCCTGCTGAAGGTCGCCGCCGAGCGAAGCTGGGAAATCCGGGTCTTCGAACATCCCGAATCCCTTCGAGGCTCCCTTCCTCGCCCGACGAAGCGCCAAGCCCTGGTCGGGGGCGGCACCGCGGCGGCCGTCGCGGTCGCTGGCACCGTCTGGGCGGCCGGACGCCGACTGCGGTAGCGCCGGTTTCTCGCCTGGCGGCTCGAAGCCCTAGGCGAGTTCTTCGCCCAGGGGGCTCAGAACTCCTGACTGTCAGCGCTGCGAAGTTCACAATCTGACCGGCCAGGGCTACCGTGACCGGCGGAGGTGTCCGAGTACCTGGTGGGCTCCCCCGCCTTCAAAGCGGGTGGTACGGGCGATCCCCGTACGGCGGGTTCGATTCCCGTCCACCTCCGCCACAAACCCCGAACTGGTCCTGATTCTCAGTACCTATCTCTGAATATCAGGACCAGTTCGGGAACAAGTGTCGACGGGGCCCGTGATCACCGCTAGGTTCGCCACCGACGGATCGCCCCGATCACTGCGGAGTACTCAATGAACAAGGTGACCTCCACCGCGCGCGACGCGGCCAAGGACCTTGCCAACCAAATCATCCGGCGCCTGCCGCCAGCGGGCCAGCAACGAGCCCGGCGGGCGGTGCAGCGCTACCGCTACCGCCAGGATCTCGTGCCGATCGACGAGCTCCAGCTGGCCTACCGCGAGGCGCTCCACTGGCTGGCCTTCGAGAACGGCGGCGAGGTGCAGGGCGACTACCTCGAGTTCGGCGTGTGCCGCGGCGCTTCGATGCTGGCCATGCACGGCGCCACCGAGCAGCTCAACATGCGCGACGTTCGCCTGTTCGGGTTCGACAGCTTCGAGGGCCTACCGCCCGAAGCCGCCGATCAGGACGGTGGCGTATTCCAGCCCGGTTGGTTCGACGCCGACCTGAAGCTCACGATCGATCGCCTGAGCCGGGCCGGCATCGACTGGCGCCGCACCTTCCTGATCCAGAAATGGTTCAACCAGCTCTCGCCCGAGCTCCGGGTCGCGCACGAAATGCAGAACGCCGCCTTGGTCATGCTCGATTGCGACATCTACAGCAGCACGATCGAGGCGCTCGAATGGTGTGAACCCTTGATCGGCCGCCGGTGCGTGATGGTGTTCGACGATTGGCACAGCTTCGATCTGGCCAACAAGGGCCTGGGCGAAGCCAAGGCCTTCGACGAGTTCCTGGAGAAGAACACCGACATCAAGGTGCTGCGCGAACTTCCGGGCTACAACGCCGAGTCGAAGATCTTCTACGTCGGCCGCGACCCGATGCTGTAGCTAGCCGATACTCCAATCGGTGACCCGGATCGGATCTTCGCCATCGGCAAAGATCGACGAACCACCGTTGTCGACGAAACTCCCGTCGGCCCAGACACCGGCCTCGATGGCGGTGGACACCCGACCGTTGTCGGCGCTGCCCCACTGCACGTAGCGCACGATCGAGTTCGGGTCGCCGAAATCCTGACCCTCATACAGCCCCAGCTCGCCCGACTCGGCGGTCAGCCCGACGACCGAGCCGTCGATCTCGACGAAATCACCGGGTTCGAGAACCCCGGCATCGACCGGTGCGTAGTTGGGTCGGTTGCAGAGGAAGTGGCCGGTGAGGTCGTACGGTTCGGCGCCCGCGTTGGTCAGGGTGATCGACACCCCGCCCTCGAACACGATCGATTCGATCACGATGCCGGCCGCGTCGGCTCGGGCCGCGGGCTGGGTGGGTTCGACGAACAGCTCCTCGGTGCCGGTCGGAGGCGGCACGGTCTGCACGCTGCCCTGCGGTTCGGTCGCCCCCGGATCCGCGCTCGATCCATCGTCATCCGACGAGCAGGCTGCCGCCATCACCGACAGAACGGTAACGAGGGCGATGAGGAAATACTTGGGGCCGCGCATGGGCCAACCCTATGCGCTGGAGTGGACCCTAAACGGCCAGCAGGTCGCGGGCGCCGGTGTCGCTGGACGGGTGCCGCAGCTTCGACATGGCGCGAGCTTCGATCTGGCGGATGCGCTCGCGGGTGAGGTTGAAATGCTCGCCCACCTCTTCGAGGGTGCGAGGCTCGCCGCGATCGAGACCGAAGCGCAGCTTCAGAATCTCGCGCTCGCGCTCGTCGAGCGGTGACAGCAACCGGGAGATTTCCTCGGGCAGCAGCGCGGTGGCAGCGACCTCGAAAGGGGAATCGGCCGAGCGATCCTCGACAACATCGCCGAGTTCGGCATCGCCGTCTTCGCGCAGCGGCTCGGAAAGCGAGAGCGGTTCGGCCGCGAAGCGCAGCGCTTCGGTGACCTTGTCTTCGGGCATCTCGACTTCGAGGGCCAGCTCGCTGAGCGTGGCCGGGCGGCCCAGCTTGAGCTCGAGGCGGGAGCGGGCCTTCTGCAGCCGAGCCAACGTATCGCCGGCGTGTACTGGCAGCCGGATGGTGCGGCCGGTGTTGGCGATGCCGCGGGTGATGGCCTGACGAATCCACCAGGTGGCGTACGTCGAGAACTTGAAGCCCTTGCGCCAATCGAACTTCTCGACCGCGTGCATGAGGCCGAGGTTGCCCTCTTGGATGAGGTCGAGCAGCGGCAGGCCCGAAGCCTGGTACTTCTTCGCGATCGAGACGACGAGACGAAGGTTCGATTGAACGAACTGGCGCTCGGCCTCCTCGCCCTTGCGAGCGGTGCGCCGATACTCGCGCTTCTTGGCGGGAGTGAGTTCCTTGCCGCCGGCGTCGAGTTTTTCGATTGCCTCGTTGCCTGCTTCGATGGCCTTCGCGAGTCGGACTTCGTCATCCTTCGTGAGCAGCGTGTACTGCCCGATGTCGGTGAGGTAC
>JABDJW010000115.1 GCA_013002375.1 Acidimicrobiales bacterium
GGCTTGTTGGCCGGTGGCGCGCACTTCACCGGTGCGGTGATGTAGGCACCCGTGAGCTCCAGGCCGTCGTCGATGCTGGTGCTGTGCGGCTGGTTGGCGTACCCGGCTCGGTGCAGGGCCCGGTAGAGCCAGTCCCCCGACCGATCGCCGGTGAACTGGCGACCGGTGCGATTGGCGCCGTGCGCAGCCGGCGCCAGGCCGACGATCAGCAGGTGGGCGTCGGGGTCGCCGAAACCCGGTACCGCCTTGCCCCAGTAGCCCTCGTCCCGAAAGGCAGCCCGCTTCTCGACGGCGACCCGCTCGCGCCATTCGACCAGGCGCGGGCAGGCGCGACAGGCCACGACATCTTCGGCCACTCGTTGGAGCGAATCCACGGCCGGCAGCGTAGGTTGACGGGCGATGGCAGCGAAATCCCGTTCGAAAAAGGCCGCCCCGCCGAAGCCGACTTTGATCTTCCTGGTGCGGCACGGCAAGACCCCCACGACCGGCGCCAAACTGCCGGGCCGGGCCAAGGGCCTGCATCTGGCCGAGCTGGGCGTGCAGCAGGCAACGAGGGCCGGAGAACGCCTGGCCGCGCTCGATCGGGTGAAGGCCGTCTACGCCTCGCCGATGGAGCGCACCCAGGAAACCGCAGCCCCCATCGCTCGGCTGTGCAAGCTGCGGGTCCGCACCGAACCCGGTCTGATCGAAGCTGATTTCGGCAAGTGGACCGGCCGGAACCTGGCCGACCTGCGCAAACTGCCCGAATGGAAGAAGGTGCAGAAGTACCCGAGCGGTTTTCGCTTTCCGGGGGGCGAGTCGTTCGCCGAAATGCAGACCCGCATGGTCGACTCACTCCACGGGCTGGCCGCGAAGCATCCCGGTGAGGCCATCGTCGCGGTGTCACACGCCGACACCATCAAGGCCGCGATCGCCCACGCCATGGGCACGCACCTCGATCTCTTCCAGCGCATCGTTGTGTCACCGTGCTCGATCTCCGCCATCCTGTATGGAGAGACCGGCCCTGCCGTTCTCACCGTCAATTCCACCGGCGACGACCTCAACGCCCTGGCCCTGTCCTAGAAACTCCCGATGAGCGCCTCTTTTCATTTCGAGAACCTGGCCTACTTCACGACCGGCACCGTCGGACCGAAAGGCCAGCGGATCTTCTTTCTCCAGGCCCAGGGCGACGATGGGCAGATGTGCGTCCGGCTGGAAAAGCAGCAGGTGGCTGCGCTGGCCGACTACCTGGAACAAGTGATCACCCAGGCCGACCCGTCGATCACCGCATCATCGGACATCGATCTCAACTCGGCCGGGGAACTGCTCGAACCCACCGTTCCCGAGTGGGTCGTCGGCGGCATGAGCTTGGCCTACAACGAGGATCGCCAACACGTGATCGTCATCGCCGAAGAGCTGCGGGGCGACGAGGACGACGACAGCGAATTCGCGGCCGGCGACAGCGCCACCGCTCGTTTCTCACTCACCTTCGGCCAGGCTCGGGCCTTCATCAGCCGGGCCCGCGACGTGGTGGCCGACGGGCGCGACCCGTGTCCGTTCTGCAGCCGGCCCCTCGCCCCCGGCGACGCCTGGTGCCCCTGCTCGAACTGATGAGCCCGAACCGATGAGCCCGACGTGATGGGTGCGGATCCACAACCGGCTCCGGCCGGCGAACCCGAAGACGACGACAGCCCGTTCCTCGACCGCGATTCCCTCTCGACGGCCGACGCGCTCGCGTTGCTGGCCACGGCCGAGATCGACGTACGGGGCCGAATGCCGTACAGCTCGAACTCCACCTTCTTGGTCGACCTGGTCGTCGACGCCGTCGCCGTCGCCCAAGCCATCTACAAGCCGCACCGGGGCGAGCGCCCCCTTTGGGACTTCCCGGACGGGTTGTATCGCCGCGAGGTCGCGGCGTTCGATCTCTGCGACCATCTGGGCTGGGGCAACGTGCCCCCCACCATCGAACGCGATGGTCCGCTCGATGTCGGCTCGCTGCAACTCTTCATGCCCTCCGAGTTCGAGCACCACTACTTCACCCTGCAAGACGAACCCGAGCACCGGCTGGCGTTCCAGCAGATCTGTGCGTTCGACATCGTGGCCAACAACACCGACCGCAAGAGCGGCCATTGCCTCCTGGGCACCGACGGCCGGATCTGGGCGATCGACAACGGACTCGCGTTCCATCAGGAATTCAAGCTGCGCACCGTGATCTGGGAGTTCGCAGCCACGCCCGTGCCGGACGATCTCCTCGACGACATGAAGCGTCTGCTCGATGAGGGTGTGCCCGACGTCATCGCCGCAGTGCTGTCCCCCTTCGAGGTCGACGCCATCTTGGCCCGCACCCGAGCCCTCGTCACCAACCGCGAGTACCCGACGGACCCCACCGGCCGCCGCTACCCGTGGCCCCTGGTGTAGACGGCGCGCGCTAGCAGCTCTGCATGGTGTCGCCGCTCAGGAACTGCTGACGCATCCGTTCATCGAGCACATCGGCCGCGATCGCACAACCGGCTGCAGTATCGAGCACATCGAGGCGGCGCACGGTTCCGTCAGCGCCCGTCGACCACGTCACTCCCGACCTGCCGACGGCCAGCGTCGGCTGGCGGTTCGACTCGGTGCCGTGCAGCGGCAGCCGATCGCCCAGCTGGGTGGCGGTGGCCCAGTCCCACAGCAGGACCTCGCCGTCTCGGCCCGACGTGACCAACGACCGCCCATCCGGCGTGAAGGCAAGATCCCACACGCCGCCCGGTAGCGGCGCGAGGGGCACGCCGATCTGCTCGCCGTCGAGCCGCAGGATTCGGATCGATTCCTCGGATCCGCCGACCGCGACGAGATCGGCGGTCGGATGCCGCGCCAGCCCGCGCGGGCCGTCGAGACCGAGGGCCAGCGCGTCGGTCAAGGTGCCATCGGCACGCCAGAACCGCAGCGAATTGTCGGCGCCGACGCTCGCGAAACCGGCATCGCTGTCGGCCACGACCGCAGTGGCTTCGAGACCGCCGTGCCCATCGACGCGGACCGTCGTCAGGTCGGCCTGGTCCCAGAAGACCATCGAGCCGTCGCTTCCGGCCGATGCCACCGCTCCCCCGTCAGGTGCGGCCGCAATCGCCAGCACCCGGGCCGGGCCGTGTTCGGTGTGGCGCCCGAGCGACTGACCGGAGGTGACGTCCCACAGTTCGACGGTGCCGTCGACCGAACCGGTCACAACCCGATCGTCGGCGATGAAGGCGACGCTCGCCGCCTCGATTGGTAGCGACCGCACGAGTTCGCCGGTGACCGAATCGAGCACGAGCGCCGCGGTTCCATCGGCCACCACGACCCGGCCCTCCGAGGGTGACAGCGCAATATCGGAGCCGACCCCAACCTCGGCCATGGGTTCGCCGACGCCCGCCTGATCGCCGATGTAGTTCCACACCTGCGCGAGCTGATCGTCCGCCAGCGACACGACCCATCCGGCACCCTGGGCGGCATCGTTGACCTGTTCGGCATGAACGGCCGCGCTTTCGCCCTCCTGAATGGGGTCACCGGTGGCCGGATCGACGCGATACAGCCGACCATCGGCCGCGCCGAAGACCAGTTCTTCGCCGTCGCGAGTCCACATGGCACCGGCCGGGCTGCTCAGCGCATCGACGGTGGACTGCTCGATGAGCTGACGATCGCGCACGGCCCACACCTTGGCCGTGCCCTCGTCGCTCACCGAAACGACTGCGCCGCCGGTCGGGTGCACGACGAGCTCCCAGATGTCGAACGTTCGGTGCGCCTCGAGGCGTTCGCCCACCTGGGCGCCGGTGTCGGCTTCGATCGTCCAGATACCGCCCCGACCGGTGCCGACGATGATCGTGTCGTCGTCGAGAAAGGCCACGCTGAGCATGTCGAAGCCATCCACGCGAAAAGGCTCGCCAACCGGGGCGCCGGTCGCTCGGTCGACGACGGCCAAGCCATCGGTCTCGCTGACGATCGCCACCCGGCTGCTGTCGGGCGAGAAAGCCGTGTTCCAGATCGGTCTGCTCTCCTCGCGCACCTCGGCCAACGGCTGCGGCGCAGGCTGCTCGGCCTCGAGATCCCACAAGCGGGCCTGGGTGCCACCCACGCTGACCAACCAACGTCCGTCGGCCGAGATGTCGAAGTCCTGGACCCCGCGATCGTGCGCTTGGTCGACTCGCCACATTTCGGTACGCAACACGCGATCCCAGAACACAACCGAACCGTCCCGCCCGCCGGTGACGAACCGGCTGCCATCGCGGGTGATCGTTGCCGCCAGCATGTCGCCCACGTTGACCGGATCGCCGAAGGCCTGCGGAAGCCATCGATCCTCATCGAGGCCAACCCGTGCTGCGACCAAGGCCGAGCGGGCCTCGGCCGTAGGTGGGTCCGACCGGGCGATGCTCTCGAGCGCCAGCGCGGTGGCCACCAGCGGCCGGTCGGAGGCCTCGGCGGCCGCTGCCGCCGCGAGCGCCTGGGCCTGACTGAGCCGAGCGGCGGCCTCGTCGTCCTGGGAGGAGCGCAGGGCCCCGAACGCTATGACCGACGCGACCAACGCGGCAAGGGCGAAGAGCGCCAGCGCACCAACCGCGATCCTTCGGGTGCCGCGGCGGCGAGCCTGCTCGGCCTCGGCCACTCGGATGCGTTCGGCGCGCGCCGCAGCGGCCTCGGCGAGGAACTCTTGGCCGAGCGGTTCGAGTTCATGCTGACGGCCCTCGGCCCACTCGATCGCGCCGGACAGCGGGGTGCCGCGATAGAGCAGATCGGGGTCGCGATCGCGAGTCTCCCACTCACGCGCTGCGTTGGAGATCCGGCGGCGGGTCTGGAGGTTCTCTCGATCGTCGTCGATCCATCGTCGCAGCCGGGGCCAACTCCCGAGCAGCGCTTCATGCGCGACCTCGACGGTCTCTTCGTCGGCGGTCAGCAGCCGGGCCGAGGCAAGCCGATGCATGACCGGCAGGAGTTCGGGGTCGGTGCGCAAGCTCGCGATGTCGACGCGGCGCCGGGTGTCGGCGGTGCCGTCGCCGGGGTTGGTGAGCCGAAGCAACAGCCGGCGGGCCGCATCGCGCTCGCCGTCGCTCATTTGCTCACACAACTCGTCCGCTCGTTGGGCGATGGCACCGCTGACGCCACCGGCGGCGTGGTAGCCCTCGAGGGTGAGCTGGCTGCCCCGGCGGCGCAGCCAGGTTTCCATCAACGCATGGCCGAGCAAGGGCAGGCCGCCG
>JABDJW010000141.1 GCA_013002375.1 Acidimicrobiales bacterium
GGCTAGACCTCGGTCTTCGCCGAGACCGGCGGTCGTCAGCGTTGCGTCCAGATCATCCTCCGTGCGAGAGGAAATCACGACCGTCGCGCCCTCGGCCGCGAAGCGGACGGCGATTGCCTCGCCGATACCGCGGCCGCCGCCGGTGATGACTGCGACCTTGCCTTCCAGCGTCGTCATCTTCGGCGCGCTCCAATCCATCCAGTCGGGCTCGAACTGCACACCCAGTCTGACGGAAGGATTGGCCAACGGTTCGAAATATCCTCCCGCGGACGCAGACGGGCTCGTTCTTGGCCGGGAAGTCGGGCGGGTGCCGGGTATCTTGCCACCGTGGATGTACCGCGATCCCCGGGCGGCGACGCCGGCCAACGATGCAGCTAGCCCTTCGTGAGATGCGCCGGGCCAAGGTGCGCTTCGGGCTCTTGGCCTCAGCGGTTGGCCTGCTGGTGTTCCTCATCTTGTTCCAGCAGGCGCTGCTGAACGGGTTGACCACCGATTTCGTCGGCGCGGTCGACAACTCCGACAATCCGATCCTCGTGCTGAACGAACAGGCCCGGGCCAACATCGAAGGCAGCTTCTTGTTGCCCGATCAGGTCGCTGCGATCGGCGAGCTCGACGGCGTCGCCGCGACCTCGACGGTGGGCGAGAACACCTTCACCGCGACGACCCCCGTCGAACCCGAACCACTCGATGTCGTGTTGTTCGGCTACCCGCTCGACGGACTGGGCGGGCCGACGTCGTTGTCCTCGGGGCGGCTGCCCGAAGCGGCGCGTGAGGGCGTTGCGTCGGCCGCCGACGCCGGCAAGGGTTTCGCCATCGGCGACACGGTGACAATCGTCGGCGAGGCCGAGGACGTCGACATCACCATCGTCGGCCTGGCCGACGAAGCCCGATGGTCGGTGGCGCCGACGGTGTTCGTCTCCTACGACACCTTCGAGGAATCGATCCGGGCGGTGAACCCCGATGCCCGGCTGGTGCTGCCCTCGTTCGTCTCGGTGCAGCCAGCTCCGGGCGTCGATGTCGACGCGCTCACCGACCGGATCGACCAAGCGGTGCCCGGTGTCGAATCCCTGACCCGATCCGAGACGATCGATCAGAACCCCGGCGTGGCCGGCACCCGCCAGTCGTTCAACATCATCCTCACGCTCGCCTTTCTGGTCGTCGTCATCGTGGTGGGGTTCTTCTTCTTGATCCTCACGGTGCAGAAATCCAAGTCGCTCACGCTGTTGCGGGCCATCGGTTCACCGCGGAGCTACCTGGTGAAAAACCTGCTGGCCCAGATCGGTCTGGTGCTGGCGCTCGGGTTCATCATCGGCGTCGGGCTCACCGTGTTCGCCATCGGGGCCGCCCCGATCGGTGATGTATCGATCAGCGTGTCGCCCCGCACCATCGCCACCACCCTGGTCGGCATCGCGGTGTTGTCGGTGATAGGCGGCATCGGTGCGATCCGCCGGGTCCTCGGCATCGACCCGATCGAGGCGACCGAGCCGGGCGGCCAAGGCACATGAAACTGGCCCTGCTCGAACTCCGCCGGCGCCCCGGCCGCTTCGCGGTCATCGGTACCGCGTTGGTGCTGCTCGTGCTCCTCATGCTGTTCCTCGGCAACATCCGCAGCGGACTGTTCCTCGGCTCGACCGGCGCGATCCGGATCCACGAAGCCGACCGCTACGTGTTCAGCGAGGACGCCCGCGAGTCGATTCTGCGATCCGAGGTCACCGAGGTCGGCCTGCGCGAGCTCGAGCGAATCGACGGCGTGGCCGACGCTCGCGGCTTCGGGGTCAGCCTGTTGGGAGTCCAGATCCCGGGTGAGTCCGAGGTCGCCGACGGCGCGATCGGCGGCTACGAGGCCGCGGGTGGGCGGCTGCCCGAGCCCCCGCCAATCGGCCAGGGCCTCGCCGACGAGGGCTTCCAGGATCTCGGGCTGAGTTTGGGTGAAACCGTGCTGGTCGGGCCGGCGGAAGTCCCGGTGGAGGTCATCGGCTGGATCGACGACTCGAACTACCTGCTGCAGAACGGACTCTGGGTCAACGGCGAGACCTGGCGCCAGATCCAGAACGCCAACCGACCCGACGCGATCATCGGCCCCGACGAATGGCAGATCGCGTTGGTCGACTTCGCGGCGAGCGCCGACGCGGCGGCCACGACCGCGGCGATCGAGTCGCTCATCGGCGGCGACGCGCTGGACGAACGCGATGCCATGTTCGCCATACCCGGCGTTCCCGAACAGAACGCCACCCTGACCGCGGTGATCTACGCCACCGGGTTCGTCGTCGCGCTGGTCGTCGCCCTGTTCTTCGCCCTCCTCACCCTGGAGCGAATCGGGCTCTACGCCGTACTCAAGGCCACCGGCGCGAGCGACGGCACGTTGGTGGCTGGCCTCATCACCCAGGCCGTCACCGTGGCCCTCATCTCGGTGGTTTTCGGCGGTGTTTTGTCGTTCCTGCTCGGCCTGGCCGTTCCGCCCGAAGTCCCGCTGGTGGCCACCGTCGGGCAAACCGTCTTCACCCTGATCGCCGTCGTGATCGCCGCCGTGCTCGGCGGCCTCGTGTCACTCCGGCGCATCATCCGAATCGAACCGGCGTCGGCCATCGGCGCCGGCCTGTGAGGTGTCCATGCCATCGTCCCCCACCCACGTCTCCCCTACCCCGGCCGTGCAACTCGAGAGCGTGCGCAAGGTCTATCAATCCGGCGACGACGAGGTCGTCGCCCTCGGCCACGCCTCGCTGACGGTGGCCAGCGATGAGATCGTCGCCTTGGTGGGGCCGTCCGGTTCGGGCAAGACCACGCTCCTGTCGATCGCCGGCGGCCTGTTGCGGGCGTCGGATGGAACGGTGCTCGTCGGCGGCGAGGACATCACGACCTACGACCAGAAGCAGCTCACCAAGTTCCGGGGCAACAACGTGGGGTTCGTGTTCCAGGCCGTGAACCTCGTGCCGTTCCTGACCGCGACCGAGAACCTCACCGTCGTCGCGGAGATGAACGGTCGCGGCGGTTCGGCGGCCAAGCAACGGGCCCACGCGCTGCTCGAGCAACTGGGCCTCGGCCATCGCAAGCGCAACCTGCCCGACCAGCTGTCGGGCGGCGAACGTCAGCGCGTGGCCATCGGCCGGGCCTTGATGAACGAGCCCGGTCTGGTGCTGTTCGACGAGCCGACCTCGGCGCTCGATTCCAAGCTCGGCGTGCAGGTGATGGAGCTGATCCGCAGCGAGATCAAAGGCCGTCAGACCGCGGCCATCATCGTCACCCACGACACCCGCATGACCGAGTTCGCCGATCGCACCGTCGAAATCGCCGACGGCGAACTCCTCCCCACCTAGCGGGCTCAGACCGTCAGAGGAGGAAGACGTCTTGGAGGTCGTCGAAGATCGTCGACCGCCAGCGGGCCAGCGGGCTCTGGCCATCAAGGAGTTGGCGGGTGGCCTCCAACGCGACGTCGAGCGGCATCAGGTGACAGTACGGATCGTGCTCGGATCGCACACCGAGATCACCGGCGTCGACCGGCGGTTGCCAGGCAACCATCTGCCGGTGAGCACCGTCGGCAAGGGCCCGCACTGCGACGTTGCCCATCCGGCTACCGAGCAACCGGTCGAAGGCGCTCGGCCGACCACCACGGACGACATGACCCAGCACGGTGACCCGGGTCTCGATCGGCACCGCCGTGCCGCCCGACCGTTCGGCCAGCTCCGCGTCGACCAGCTCCTTGAGCCGCTCCGACGGTGTCTCGATGCCCTCGGCCTTGATGGCGATCACCTTCTGGACGCCACCCCGCTTGCGCACCGCCAGCACCGAATCGGCCACGGCACCGACCAGCTCGGCCTCGGACCGGTCGGCTTCGGGGAACAGCACCATGTCGGCCCCGCTGGCGATGGCACTGGTCATGGCCAGATAGCCGCAGTCGCGGCCCATGACCTCGACAACGAACACGCGATCGTGAGCACTGGCGGTGTCGGCGATCTTGTCGCACGCTTCCACGATGGTGTTCATGGCCGTGTCGACCCCGATCGACAGGCTGGTCAACGCAATGTCGTTGTCGATCGAAGCCGGGATGCCCATCACTTGTACCGGCCACTCCCCGGCCTCGGCCGGGTCGCTCATGTACGACGCACCGGTCAACGAGCCGTTGCCGCCGATCACGATCAAGCCGTCGACCTCGTGTTCGGTCAGCACGGTGCGGGCCTGCTGCCGAACTTCGGCGTCGTGAAACTCGGGACAGCGAGCCGATTGCAGCAGCGTGCCCCCACGACGGAGAGCATCCGAGACGTCGGCCAACTCGAGCGGCGCGAGTTCGCCATCGACCAACCCGCGATAGCCATGTCGTACACCCACCGGCTCATGGCCCAGAGCCAGCGCGACCACTGTGGCGGCGCGAATCGCCGCGTTCATCCCCGGGGCATCTCCCCCGCTGGTCAGCATGGCCACGCGCACTGTTCGCTCCCTCTCACCCCCGGCGGGGCGATCTCGTGTTCAGCATCGCCGACGAGTAGCACCGAGGTCGAACCAGCAGTCGGTCAGGCGTGGCCGTCGGCGGGCGGATCGATGACGGCAGGCAACATCTCCTGGGCCATCCGGGGGTATCGGCGTCTCCAACGCGCTGGTAGACAGGGGCCATGATCGAAGTACGGGTGAACATCGATGTCGCAGCGCCGCCCGATGTCGTCTTCCCCTACTGGGCCGAATGGTCGAACAACCCCGATTGGCAGACCGGCATGCAGAGCTGCGAGTGGACCAGCGAACCACCGCTGCGCATCAGCTCCACCTACGACCAGAAAGCCTCGTTCCTCGGTCGGCCGATCGTGTCGTCGTTCGAGGTGGTCGAATACGAACCGGGCACCAAGCTACGAATTC
This sequence comes from Acidimicrobiales bacterium, assembly GCA_013002375.1. Taxonomy (GTDB): domain Bacteria; phylum Actinomycetota; class Acidimicrobiia; order Acidimicrobiales; family SHLQ01; genus JABDJW01. The sequence continues at coordinate 4,843 of JABDJW010000141.1, forward strand.
GCACGACGAAATCGACCTTGCCGCTCGACATCACCCGACACTGCCGGCCCGGGCCCGACGGTGGCACCTCGCTCGAGGTCATCATTCGCGGCGAGCCGAGCGGCATCACGCGGCTGTTCAACCCGCTCACCAAGCGAATGGTCGAACGCAACGTCCGGGCCGACTACCAGCGCCTCAAAGCCCGCTTCGACGCCTGACGCGGCGGCCGGGCCGGGCTAGATCGTGTCGGTGAGCACCAGGATCACGACGGTGTTGTTCAACACGTGAGCGAGCGTCGCTGCTGCGATGCGACCGGTCCATGCCGTGATCGCCCCGAACAACAGCCCAAGCCATGCGGCCAGTGCCATGTAGGCGTAACTGCCCGAGGCAAACCCGGCAAAGTGGACCAGGCCATAGACCACCGCCGAGCCGACCACCGCCACGACGATCCCGCCGTCGCGTTGCAGCGAACGCAACACGAAGCCGCGGAAGAACAGCTCTTCGATGACCGGCACCATCAGGCCGACCAGGACGATGAGGGCGAGTACGTTGCGCGAGGAGACGTCGGCGAACGACGCCGGGAATTGCTCGACCGCTCCGGCTCGCTCCATGCCGAACTCCGGCAGAACCCAGCGGTACATCGCGCCACCACTGGCGATGGCCACCAGGCCGAGTCCCACGCCGAGGAAGAGGTCCGGCAACCGCAGCGCGATGCCATAGTGCTGGACCGGATCGGCATTGCGGCGCAGCCCGACGTACACGATCCACATCATCTGGAACGAGATGGCGCCGGCGACCCCCCAGACTGCGGGCCCCAGGCCGGCGCCGACCAGATCGGCGTCGCGCAACAAATCGGCGAGGCTGCTGAAGCTGGCGTCGGTGAAGATGTCGCCGATGGCCGAGCCGAGATCACCCCGATCGATCACGAACCACAGCGTGAGCCCGGTGCCGAAGACCAGCGACAGCAACAGGCCGTAGAGGGCGTCGAGCGCGCGAAGACCATGAGGTTCGGTGTAGTGATTCTTCACCAAGGTGACCATTGCCTGCCTCACCCCCCGCCCGTCCATTTTCCCAGAAGCGCTGGCGCAGACGCAAGACCAGATCCGGGAGGCACGGCCGAGGGTCGTGAACGCTACGACGTCACGAGCAACATGACGATGGTGTTGTTCAGCATGTGGGCGATCGTCGACGCCGCGATTCGGCCGGTGTAGACGGTGAGCGCGGCAAACACCAGCCCGGCGACGGTGGCGAAGCCGATCACGGCATAGCCGGCCGTATCAAAGCCGCGAAAATGCGCCAGTCCGAAGACGACCGACGACCCGACGATCGCCAGAACCGTTCCGAAGCCTCGCTCCAACGCCCGAAGCACCATGCCGCGAAAGAAGACCTCTTCGATGAACGGCACCGCGACCCCGACGATCAGAATCAACGCGAGCACATATCGCTCGGGCACATTGGCCAACGAACCGGGTACCTGGCTCTCGACCCCGGAGTCGGTCTCGGAATCGGAGACGATCCAGTTGAAAGCAACCCAGCTCGCGCCGAAGACCAGGACGTAGCCCGCAACTCCCAACAGGACATCAGCACTCTCGAAGCGGAGGCCGAAATGCCGGATCGGATCGGCGTTGCGGCTGACGCCGATCCAGAAGATCCAGAACAATTGAAACAACGCCGCCGCGCCGAGACCCCAGACCTCGGGGCCGAACGTCGCCTCCGCGAACTCGGCGTCGGTCATCCCGGCCAGGCGATCGTTTTCGCCCCACAGCCGCCAGCCGGTCACGATCAGTCCGGCGACGCTCGACAGCAACAGGCCGTTGATCGCGTCACGCACCCGCAGCCGGTGCGGCTCCAGTAGTGGTTGCCGGACTGCTTCCGCCATCGGCGCGCCTCCCCGCGTCGAACTCATGGTGCAGTCCGATACGGCGATCGCGCAAGGGCCGATACCGACGCCGATACCGGTGCCGACGGTGGCGGCCTACGCCCTTTTGAGCCGATCGTGCACCAGACTGGAGC
>JABDJW010000150.1 GCA_013002375.1 Acidimicrobiales bacterium
TTGCCGCTGACGTCATCGAAGATGCGCAATTTCACCGCGGTGACCGAATCGTCCTGCACCGCCAAACCGCGAATGGTGTAGGGCAGAGAAACCTGCTGACCGGGCTGCGGCAGCACGATCGCGACGCACGATGTGGCCAGGAGGGAGAACACGGCGAGGCCGACGACGATGCCGCGAAAGAACCGGGAAGTGGGCTGCATGGCGCACCCTTGCACATTTTCCTGGACAAAGTCTCGGGGGCCGACCAATCGATGTCCGAGACCTCAGACCGCGTTCAGCTGACCGCAGCCTGCCGGCACCCGACTTGCTCCAGATCACTCCCCCACCCGCCGATTATCAAGGACATGACCCTCGTGAGGCGCCTTCTTCTGGCCGGCGCGCTGGTGGCCTCGGGCTGCGCGGCGAACGCCGAATCGACGAGCGCGCCCACGACCGAGCCCGCGGCGCCGCCGACGACCGGCGTCATCGAGGACACCCCGCCGACCACCCCGGCGCCCACGACCACCGAACAGAGCAGGCCGAACCTGGCGTTCACCATTCCCGGCGTCAACGCCCCGCTCGACGTGTTGATGAACGGCCCGGCGGCCATCACCTTCAGCTTCGATGCCGACTCGGCCTCCTTCGACGCCGCCGGCTACGTGTCCGACGGCGAACCACGCCACAGCTTCTGGCGCATCGACATGGATCTCCATCCCGACCTCGACTACGCGTTTGTCGCCACCGGCTCCGAAGCCACCGCCGGCGATCGCCAGTGCACGGAATGGGTGCAGAACGACCGCGGCGCATTCGTGCGATCGCCATCGGCTCACGGCTTGCCGTTCGAAAAGGCAGCGCAACGCACCGACTGGTTCGCCGAGGCCAACCGCAACTACCCGACCGATGTGGCCGACGTCTACGCCGCACTCGGCATCGAGGTACCGCCCTATGACGCCGACGACGGCTCGACCAAGCGCACGACTTCACTCGCCGCCGAACAGGTCGATGCCGCGAGGGATCTGTTCCCGAACCCCGGCGGCGTGGGCGCCGTCCCCTTCGACCGGGCCGTTCTGGTGTCGTACGCCGAAGCCAACGGCTACGTGACCTGGCTCAGCCTCGAATTGTTCCTCGATCAGCCGGCCGAGGGCATCGACTTCACCCGCACGCTCTACCTCACCGCCACCGTCGCCGAACTCGAGATGACCGAAATCGTCAGCGAGTTCAGCCTGATGGCCGACACCCCGGGCTGCACTGTCTATTTCGACTGAGCGGCTCTTTCGACTGAGCCGGCTGACCCGCGGGCAACGAAAGGGGCCGATTCCCGCCGCCGCCACCGTTAGGCTCGGCCGATGTCTGCCACCGCGGTGTCAATCGACGAATCCGACGCCGCACTCGGGCGGGTCGCTGCCGTCGCCGCCATCAGTTGCTGGGCGATCGGCAACGTCATGGTGGTCAAGGCGCCCATCGGTGGCCTGCAACTCGCCTTCTGGCGGGTGCTCCTCGGCGCCGTCGTCTACACCGCGTTCGTCTACGCCCGCGGCCAAACCCTTTCGCGGGCCGAGCTTCGCGACAGTTTTCTCGCCGGTGCGGTCATCGGCATCGAGATCGCCATCTTTTTCGTTGCCCTCAAGCGGACGACGGTGGCGACCGCCACCATCATCGGGGCCTTTCAACCACTGCTGGTCTTCGCGGTCGCGTCCCGCCAGTTCGGCGAGAAGATCACCAAGGGCTTGCTGGCGGTCGCCGGGGTCGCGCTGGCCGGAGCCGCACTCGTGGTGTTCGGAACCTCGAGCAGCGGCGAATGGAGCCTCGAGGGTGATCTGCTGGCCGCCTTGGCGACGGTGTTCTTCGCGGCGTACTTCATCGTGGCCAAAATGGCGCGCGCCAAGGTACGGGCGTTGCAGTTTCAAACCGCGGCCTGGATCGCTTCCGCGGTCGTCCTCGCGCCGATCGCGCTCGTGGATGCCGGCGGCGTCGAATTCCCGAGCTCCCGCGCCTGGGTCTGGATCGTCGCCCTCTTGGCCGTACCCGGCAGCGGCCATTTCTTGATGAACTGGGCCCACCCACGGGTGGCGCTCTCGCTCACCTCGATGCTGACGCTCGCGATTCCGGTGATCTCCACCGCCGGCGGCGCACTGTTCCTGACCGGTCAATCGATCAGCGCGGTGCAGGTGGTGGGCATGGTCATCGTGCTCGGTGCCCTGGCCGCGGTGATCCGCCGGGATGTGGCCATGCGCACCGCTCAATCTGACTGAATCCGGGCTTTCTCCTACCTTGTTCGCCACGGAGGACCACATGGAGCAACGAGCGTTTCCCCACACCGAAGTACGCGCGAGCGTCGTCGGGTTGGGCTGCAACAACTTCGGCATGTTCATCGATCAAGACGCCACCACCGCGGTCGTCGACGCGGCGCTCGGCGCCGGCGTGACGTTCTTCGACACCGCGGCGATGTACGGGGGCGGCAACAGCGAGGTCTTTCTCGGCCAGGCGCTCGAGGGGCGACGCGACCAGGCCGTCATCGCCACCAAGTTCCCCCAGTCACCGGAGCCGGGCGGTTGTTCGCCGGCCAACATCCGCGCCCAGTGCGAGGCCAGCCTCGATCGGCTGGGCATGGAAACGATCGACCTCTATCAGCAGCATTACCCCGATCCGGAGACGCCGGTCGCCGATGTGCTCGGCACCCTGGGCGAGCTCGTCGCCGAGGGCAAGGTGAAAGCGATCGGCCACTCCAACTTCACGCCCGAGATGCACGATGAAGCGCAGAGCATCGGTGTCGAGATCGGCACCCGCTTCGCCTCGTCACAGATCGAATGGAACATGCTGCAGCGAGGGGTTGAAGAAGAGGTGATCCCGGCCTGTGCCCGCAATGGCGTCGGCGTGCTCCCCTACTTCCCGCTGGCGTCGGGCTTGCTCACCGGCAAACACACCCGCGACTCGATCGAACCCGGCTCCCGGATGGACAAGGGCGGCGACTACTTCGCCGGTATCTTGACACCGGAGAACTTCGACAAGATCGAGGCTCTCACCGCCTGGGCCGCCGACCACGACAGCTCGTTGCTGCAATTGGCCTTGCAATGGTTGGCCAGCCAGGCCACCGTCATCTCGGTCATCGCCGGCGCCACCAAGCCTGAGCAGGTTGCCTCGAACGCCGCCGCGGTGTCCAAGCTGCTCAGTGCCGCCGATCTCGAAGAGATCGACGGCCTGCTGGGCGCTACCGACTAGGGCCCGCAGCGCTGGTTCAGTCGCCGCAGTCGTCGCCGATGATCACCCGGGTGGCCAAGGGCTCCGGCGAGTCATCGAAGACGACGACGACACCGGCCCAGGAGCTGGTGTCGTCGAACACCGCATAGTTGCCGTACGGCAAGTCGTTCTGGAGTGGACCGATGTCGGGTTGGCCGGCGACCAAGCCCGAGTAGCTCTGACCGATGGCGAGCGGGCCGTTCAGGGCGGGAACCGGCCCCGTGTACCAGGCGCCGGTGTAGCCGCGGTAGTTGGGCTGATCCGAGTCATGGAACAGCAGCGAGAGGTCGCCCCACGACACAGTCCGGCGCTGACCGAAGCAGATCTCGTCCGGACCCCAGCCCGAATCCGCGGTCGGGTCGCCCAGCACGTCCACGACCCGGGCGACCACCTCGTCGGGATCCTCTCCCGTCTCCGCAATCGTCGCGAAGTCGAGCTGGGCGAGGGCCGGTCCGGTCTCCGAGAACGTCTCCTCCAGTCCCAGGCCGTTCCAGATGTAGTGGGTCTCGGTCCGCAGGGAGGGGCAACACAGCGGGTCGGCGGCGGCGAAATCGAGGGAGTACACGAACAGCGTGCCATCGGCCGATTCGATCCGCAGTGTTCCCTCGCCCATGAAGTTGGTCTGCCGCTCGACACCCGAGTTCACCAGGAAATACTCGACGACCTGACCCGCACCGGCGTCGCAGGTTCGTGCGATCCACCGTTCCCGCTGGCCGTCGAAATCGAGATCGGGCACGATCGTCTCGTCGTACGTTGGAGTGTCGTCCTCGGAGCATTCGGTGGGATAGAACAGCACGTCCACCGGCGGCAGTTGCCGGTTGGTCCACTCGACCGACCGCACGTCGATCACCGACAACGTCGCGTCCGGATTCCAGCTCTCGGTCGAGAGCCCGGCACCGTAGTTGCCGACATCGCCATCGGCGGCGGTTGCGAACAGGGCGA
>JABDJW010000164.1 GCA_013002375.1 Acidimicrobiales bacterium
ATGTAGGTGAGGTCGACCGGTTGACCGTCGATGGCGGCCTGATAGTTCTCGATGTTCAGCGCCAGCGGGCCGTATTTAATGAGTTCGGGGCCGGTGACCTCCCCGTCGCCATGGCGGAGGTGGCGCAGGCGGGCCTCGAGTTCGCGGGGGTGGAACGGGGCCAAGCAGAAGTCGTCGAACAGATCGTCGCGGTGTTCGAGTTCGCCGAGCTGACGTCCACTGATGAGCAGAAGCAGCGGGGTGAGCGTTCGTTCGCCCTTTCGGATGGCCCGACAGAAGGCGAAGGCCCCTTCGATGTCTTCGTCGCCGACCACGATCGCGCCGGCCCAGCCGTCGTCGGGGGGCTCGTCGAGGGCCGCAGCACCGTCGTTGCGCGCTTTCCAGGCGTAGCCGCCGAGATCGAGGGTCTGGGCCAGTTCGGCCGGAGCAGGATCGGGAAAGACCAGGAACGTTCCCACTACCAACCCCGGAGGTAGCGGTTGAGCTCCCACTGGCTCACCTGGTGTTGGTACTCGGCCCATTCGGAACGCTTGTTCCGGAGGAACCACTCGAAAATGTGCTCGCCGAGCGTTTCGCGGACGAGGGCGGAGCCCTCCATCTCGTCGAGGGCCTCGGTCAGCGAGGTGGGCAGCGAGGCAATGCCCTGCTTCCGCCGTTCGGTCCGGCCGAGTTCGAAGAGGTTGCCGGCCGCCTCGTCGGGCAGTTCGTAACCGTGCTCGATGCCCCGCATGCCGGCGGCCAGGAGGAGTGAGAACGTGAGGTACGGGTTGCAGGCAGGGTCGGCCGCCCGGTACTCGATACGGGCCGAATCGGCCTTGTTGCGCTTGTGGGTGGGCACCCGCACCAGGGCCGATCGGTTGTTGCCGGCCCACGACACGAACTGCGGTGCCTCGTAGCCCTCGTTCAGGCGCTTGTAGCTGTTGACCAGCTGGTTGGTGACCGCCGTGATCTCGCGGGCGTGATGCAACAAGCCGGCGACGAACGCTTGGCCCTCTTTCGACAGGCCGTGCGGGTCGGCGTCGTCGTGGAAGGCGTTCTTGTCGCCTTCGAACAACGACAGGTGGGTGTGCATACCCGAGCCCTGCACGTGGTTCAGCGGCTTGGGCATGAAGGTGGCGTAGACCCCGCGTTCCATGGCGATCTTCTTGACGACGAGGCGCAGCGTCATGATGTTGTCGGCCATGGTGAGGGCGTCGTTGTAGCGCAGGTCGATCTCGTGCTGGCTCGGGCTGTCCTCGTGGAACGAGTACTCGACCGGTATCGACAAGGCCTCGAGCATGTGCAGCGTGGTCTTGCGAAGGTCGCTCGAGACGTCGGCGGTGGTGAGATCGAAGTAGGACGCCTGATCGATCGGCTGGGGAGCGTGGCTCGGGTCGTTGTCGGCGAAGTAGAAGAACTCGACCTCGGGGGCGCAGAAGAAATTGAAGCCCCGTTCCCGGGCGGTGGTGAGGTTGCGCTTGAGCACCTGGCGAGGGTCGCCCGCGAACGGCGTGCCGTCGAGGTTCTCGATGTCGCAGAACATCAAGGCCGAGGCTTCGTCGGATTTCGCCCACGGCAACAGTTCGAAGGTGCTGGCGTCGGGCCGGGCCAGGACGTCGGATTCCTGAATACGGCTGAACCCGTCGATGGCCGAGCCATCGAACTGCAGGCCTTCGTGGAACACGCTTTCGAGGTCGGCGGGGGAGATGGCCACCGACTTGTGCTGGCCCAGAACATCGGTGAACCACAGTCGAATCAGGCGCACGGCCCGTTCTTCGACCGTGCGGAGGACGTAGGCAATCTCGTTGTCGCTGCTCACCCGACCAGTATCAGCCACCCGACCCGTGCCCGGCTACCCCGGGATCGTTTCGTTTACACGCCGTTCACACTCGAGCAACCGCAATGAAACGCCTGAGGCGAAGACTGGTTCGGCTTTCGCACCGGCGTTTCCGCGCCTAGGTTCGGTCGCTGGCCGTACGGAATCCTCGGATCCGGTGCCACCCCGGGCATGGCCAACCCCTCATTCATTCCCATCCATCCACCACGAAACGACGGAGAGCTGCCTGTGAGCTATCGGGCTGAATACATCTGGATCGACGGCACGGAGCCCACCGCTCTGATCCGCAGCAAGACGAGGATCCTGGCCGACGACGAAACCACGTTCCCCATCTGGGGCTTTGACGGGTCGAGCACCAACCAGGCCCCCGGCGACAACTCCGACTGCGTGCTGCGCCCGGTCTACGACTGCCCGGACCCGATCCGCGGCGGCAAGGACCGCCTGGTGTTGTGTGACGTGCTGTTGCCCGAGACCATGGAACCGCATCCGTCCAATCAGCGGGCCACCTGTGTCGAGGTGCACGAGAAGTACAAGGATCAAGAGCCGATCTTCGGCATCGAGCAGGAGTACACCTTCTTCCATCAGGGTCGCCCGCTCGGTTGGCCGATCGAGGGCTATCCGGCTCCGCAAGGCCCGTACTATTGCGGCGTCGGCGCCATCGAGATCTCCGGCCGCGACGTGGTCGAGGCCCACACCACGGCGTGTATGGAAGCCGGCCTGGCCATCAGTGGCACCAACGCCGAGGTCATGCTCGGTCAGTGGGAATTCCAGATCGGCCCGGTCGACACCGTGCGCGTCGCCGACGAGATCTGGTTGGCCCGGTACCTGCTCTACCGCATCGCCGAGGACTTCGGCATCGATGCGTCGGTGGCTGCCAAGCCGGTCAAGGGTGACTGGAACGGCGCGGGTGCGCACACCAACTTCAGTACCAAGGCCATGCGCGAGAACTACGACGCCATCATTGCGGCGTGTGAGGCGCTCGGCGCCCCGGGCAAGCCCGAGGAACACCTCGCCGGCTACGGCGTCGGTATCGAGGAGCGTCTCACCGGCGCCCACGAGACCCAGCGCTACGACCAGTACAGCTACGGGGTCAGCGACCGTGGTGCATCGGTGCGTATCCCGTGGCAGGTCGCCAAGGACGGCAAGGGCTACATCGAGGATCGTCGCCCCAACGCCAACATCGATCCCTACGTCGTCACCCGCCTGATGACCAACACGGTGTGCGAGGCGTTGTCCGGAAAGTTCTGACGCCGGACTTTCCACCCCCCTTTCCCGAACTGGTCCTGATTCTCAGTGCATGCGACTGACGATCAGGACCAGTTCACGTTTTCTTCTTCTGTGCGGCGCGGTTGCGGGCGGCGGCGAGGCGCTGCAGTGACCGAGGCCCGTCATGCCACACGTCGCGCTCGGCGAGCCGCAGCACTTCGTACCCGGCCGCGACGAGTGCCGCCGTTTGGGCGTCATCGAGGCGCCGGTCGATGAGGGCCTGGTGGAAGCGCGTCCCGTCGATCTGCACGCTGAGTGGAAGCTCGTCGTCGACGAAGTCGACCCGACCAAGCCATTGGCTGTCGCTGCCGACGTTTGCCTGACGCCGCATCGGCCGCGCGCCAGCCCGTTTGAGTAGATCGATGAAGCGTCCCCCCGGGCTATGTCGGGACAGCTGCCCGGTGCGGAGCATGGAGTCGATCTCGGTTGGCCCCAGGCCAGCGGCCGCACACTGTTGTCGAGAGATCACGCCGTACTGCCGGGCGGCCGTTGCGAAGGCTTTGTCCTTCTGCGGTTTCATGGCCGCGAGTCCACCACCACGGTGTGACATTGTTCGGCCCGCTTCACCGAGGCGCCGCTCTGCCCGACTCGACCACTTCGCCCATTCTGGTCCTGATTTTCAGTCGATAGCGCGGAGAATCAGGACCAGTTCGGGACCATCTTCGCCCATGTTTCCCGCTGGTAACTTCTACGCTGTTGAGTTTCTAACACTTCTGGCCGATACCAGCCGGAAACGCTCATACTTCGCTCATACTTCTCGCCGATTCTGGATGCTGTTCCCCCACGGGAGCGCCCCCACAGAACCGAATGAGAAGAAAAGGACCACCCAGGATGACCCCCCTCCGCAAGACCCTCACCGCCGCAGCTGCCGGCCTCGCACTGACCGGCGGATCTATCGCCGTCGCCGCGGTCGGCCCGCTCGGCATCGCCGGCGCCCAGGACGATCCGGCCCCGACCGTGCAGGACGACGCAGCCCTGCAGGACGACGCTGAACAAAACGACACGGGCTCCGATGTCGAGCGCCCCGAGAAGGGCGAGCGCCTGCTCGAAGCCCTCCAGCCCCTCGTCGACGACGGCACGCTGACCGAGGCCCAAGCCGACGCAGTTGTCGAACGGCTGCGCGAGGCCCATGCCGAGCATGCCGAAGAACGCGGGCACCACGGTCGCCGCGGCAACCGCGGGGCCAGCCTGGAGCTGATCGAGGAGATCACCGGCCTCACCCCCGAAGAGCTGCGGGAGGGCTTCGCCAACGGCGAGACCTTGGCCGAGCTGGCCGGCGACAGCGCCGACGAGCTCGAGGCCGCGATGGTTGCCCAAGCCGAAGCCCGGGTCGACGCGGCGGTCGAGGCCGGCCGGATCGACGCTTCCCAGGCCGACGAGATCAAGGCCGGCATGGCCGAGCGGATCGAGGCCCGCCTCAACACCGTGCCCGATCGCGACGGCGAAGGCCGGCCCGGTCGTGGCGGCCCCCGCGGCCCCCGCGGTGGCTTTGGTGCCGACAGCTCGCTCGATGGTGGCGCCTAACCGCCGTTCGCTCGGCTAGCGCCTCGCTCTCTAACCGAGTTTCTCGGCTGCGCCTCGAAACATCGCCGGCCAGTACACCTCGCCGGCCGGCTCCACCCACCAACCAACGGCTCGCCTCCCCGGCGGGCCGTTGGCTCGTTTTCGACCATCCAGGTGCGACCCGGATCATCGGCTCACAACGTGGCACCACTAGATTGTCCGGCGTGCCGAACCTCCGCATCGCGATGTGCCAGATCAACACCGTCGTCGGCGATCTCGACGGCAACGTGCGGCGGATCTTCGACGCGCTCGACGTCGCCGAGGCGGCGGGCGCTCAGCTGGCCGTGTTCCCGGAGATGACGATCACCGGCTACCCGCCGGAGGATCTCGTGCTCAAGCCGGGGTTCATTCGCGACTCGCAGGCCGCGCTCGATCGGGTGGCGGCTCGCACCGGTGCCGAAAATGGGGCTGGAACTGGAAACTGCGCCGTCGTCGTCGGCTTCGCCGACGGGCCCGATGTTCGCAACGCCGTTGCGGTGTGTGCCCGCGGCCAGGTGCACGGCACGTACCACAAGCGGCACCTGCCGAACTACCAGGTGTTCGATGAAATGCGGTACTTCCGCCCGGGCGACGATCCCCACACCCTGTACGACGTCGGCGGCGTGCGCATCGGTCTGTCGATTTGTGAGGACGCCTGGGTGGCCGGCGGTCCCCTGCCCCAGCTCGGCGCGGGTGGCGCGCACCTGGTGCTCAACATCAACGGCTCACCGTTTCGATCGGGCAAGATGCACACCCGGGCCCAGGTGCTGGCCGAGCGGGTGGCGGAGGGCTCGGCGCCGATCGCGTACGTCAACCTGGTCGGCGGTCAGGACGAACTGGTTTTCGACGGCGGGTCGATGATCGTCGATCACGAGGGCCAGGTCGTGGTGCGGGCCGAGCAGTTCGCCGAGCAGACGGTCGTGGCCGATGTCTTCGTGCCCGATGTCGTGCCCGAAGCGCCGCTCTATCCCGTCGTCGCAGTGACGCCTGATTCTCGGCCCGGCCCCGCCGATGCGCCGGCCACGGTGGCCCCGCTGCTCGATCGGTTGCCCGAGTTGTACGAGGCGCTGGTCGTCGCCACCCGCGACTACGTGCACAAGAACGGCTTCACCGACGTCACCCTCGGCCTGTCCGGCGGCATCGATTCGTCGTTGGTGTGTGCGATCGGTGCCGATGCGCTCGGCCCCGAGCACGTGCACGGGGTGCTGATGCCGTCCCGCTTCTCGAGCGATCACTCGATCACCGACGCCCAGGCCTTGGCCGACGCCTTGGGCATCGACCAGCGCATCATCGAGATCGAGCCGGGCCACGCCGCCTTTCTCGACATGCTGAAGCCGAGCTTCGGCGATCTCGAACCCGACGTCACCGAGGAGAACATCCAGAGCCGCGTCCGTGGCGTACTGCTGATGGCGCTGGCCAACAAGTTCGGCTGGCTGGTGCTGACCACCGGCAACAAGTCCGAAGCCGCGGTCGGGTACTCGACCCTGTACGGCGACACCGCCGGCGCCTACGCCTGCATCAAGGACGTCTACAAGCTCACCGTCTACGAGCTGTCTCGGTACGTCAACGAGCGCCACGGTCGGGAGATCATCCCGGCCCGCGTCATCACCAAGCCGCCGTCGGCCGAACTTCGCCCCGATCAGCGCGACGATCAGAGCCTGCCGCCCTACGAGCAGCTCGATCCGCTGCTCGAGGCCTACATCGAGGGTGATGCCACCCGGGCCGAACTCATCGAGCAGGGCTTCGAACCCGACATGGTGCAGCGCATCTGCCGGCTGGTCGACATCTCCGAATTCAAGCGTCGTCAGACCCCGCTCGGGGCTCGGGTGACGACCAAGGCGTTCGGGCGGGATCGGCGCCTGCCGATCACCAACGGCTACCGCGGCTAGGACCGCAAGCCACTCCTACTCGTGGTGGTCACCCGACCACGCGCGTGCCGATTTGGTCGCTGATCGGCCCAACAATCGGCGGTTGCAGAGTCGCGCGGTTGAAATTTGCCGTTACATTCCTTCAAGAAGACGGTCTCGCCCAGTCGATACTGCTATTTGACCGTTACAATTTGTCACTGAGACGGGGGCACGCCAGCCATTCGCCCCCGTATCGGTCGGCTGCGATTTGAGAAGGTGCGCTTTGGCCAAGGAGCGAGTCGAACGCGACGAGGAAGATCTCGTCCGCCTCTACCTCACCGACATCGGGCAATACCCACTGCTCACCAAGGAAGACGAAGTCCGGCTGGCGCAAGCCATCGAAGCCGGCAACGAGGCCCGCGAGGCCCTTGAAGCCGACGATGGTGCGCTCACCCCGGCCAAGCGCCGCGAGCACACCCGGGCCAAGCGCAAGGGCGACGATGCCGAGCGTACGTTCGTGCAGTCC
>JABDJW010000171.1 GCA_013002375.1 Acidimicrobiales bacterium
GTCGTCGTAGGCCTCGGGGGCCATCGGGTTCACCGCCTCCTCGGCGTCGTCACCCACGTCGGCAGTGGGTTCGGTTTCAGTGATTGTCATTCGAAGTGCAGTTCGTCGAAGAGGTGTGGCGCACGCACGCGTGCCGGCCCGATGCTAGGCAATGGCCAATCATCGGAACAGGACCGAGCGCGGGTCATGAGCGGGGACCGCTGGAAACGCACTCTATCGAGGGCGACCCCGCTTGTTCCAAACAGCACAAGCTCGATTTCGACGGGAATTTCGCGCCGGTTGCGGTCGGCGCCGGCGCGGCGACGAAGCCGCTCAGACCAGCTGGTCCAGTGCCATCGCGCCGAACAGCAACACGACGTAGCTGATCGACCAACCGAACAGCGCCATCGCCGGTTTCGGTTCGGGATTGCGAGCGACCCGAATGGCGTAGCCGAGGAAGATCGCGCCGAGCACCAGGGCCGACACCAGGTAGATCAGACCCATGTCGGCGACGGGGCCGAAGACGATCGTCAGTGCCCACAACACCACGGTGTAGGCGACGATGCGTCGGGTGACCGTGCGTAGGTCGGCGACGACCGGCAGCATGGGAACGTCGGCGTTCTCGTAGTCGTCCTTGTACTTGATCGCCAGCGCCCAGAAGTGCGGTGGTGTCCAGTAGAAGATGATGGCGAAGAGCACCAGCGGCGCCCAGTCGAGCTCGTTGGTCACGGCGGTCCACCCGACGAGCACCGGCACCGCCCCTGCTGCACCGCCGATCACGATGTTGCTGGTGTAGCGACGCTTGAGCCACAGGGTGTAGACGAAGACGTAGAAGAGCATCGCCGAGCAGGCCAGTACCGCGCTCAACAGGTTGACGAAACCCCAGAGCCAGGCGAAGGCCGCAACCTTGAGTGCGATCGCGAACACCAGGGCTTCTCGTGGTGCGACGACGCCGGTCACGAGCGGGCGGTTCTTCGTGCGCTCCATCACCGCGTCGATGTCTCGATCGACGTACATGTTGATGGCGTTCGCACCACCGGCAGCAAGTGCGCCACCGATGACCGTGGCGACCATCAGCCACACCGACGGAAGCCCTCGTTCGGCGACGATCATCGTCGGGACCGTCTCGACGAGCAGCAGTTCGATGATGCGCGGTTTGGTCAGTGCCACGAATCCGCCGACCCGAGCGCGAAGACCGGCCGGTTGGGCGGCGGAGAGCACCGTTGCCATCGGGATCGATGCTAACGGAGTCCGTTGGGGATCGAGCCACCGTGCCGGAGGTATCGAGGTGTTCCTGCCTCAGGCGCCGAGGGAGGCGAACAGCGTCTCCCACTGGTCTTGGCTCAGGCCCCCGGAGCTGCGGCTGACCACGGTGCCGTCGCCATCGACGGCCACGATGAAGGGGAAGGCGTTGAGGCCGTAGCCGACGGCGAGGTCGCGTTGGGCGGAGTCCCGAAGCACCGGCAGCGGCCAGCCTTCGCGCAGGAACCATGCCGACGGCGGGTAGTTGCCGCCGCCTTGGTCGACGCTCGTCGACACGGCGACCACGTCGACACCGGTCGGAACGCCGTCGACGGCGAACCAATCGGCGAGCAGCTCGACCTCGGCCTGACAATGCGGGCACCAGTGGGCGAGGAAGAGCACGACCTTGGGCTGCCCGTCTCCCGGCGTCACCGTGGTCTCACCGTTGTCGAAGTACGACGCGATGAACTCAGGGGCGGTCGCGCCGATCGCCGCGTCGACCGGCGCGGCGGGGTCGAACGCCGGCAACGGGTCGCCGACGACCTCGGCGAACGAGACCTGGCGGACGTCGCCCTGGGGAATCCTCGTCGCTTCGGAAGCATTCGGGGTGGTCTCGGACTCGCCGCCGGTGGCGAGCACCACGATCACGGCGATGACTGCGGCGGCAACGAGCAGTCCGAGGGTGAGGAACAGGGCCCGCTTGGGCGACGGCGCAGTGCCCGAAGCGGGGAGGGTGGCAGTGGTCATGACGAGGGAGCTCCAGGTGTGAGGTTGGGTGGGGGTGCGGGTGTGCGGGGATGAAACGACGGTGGTCACTCGGCGACGAGCGGCTCGGCGTTTGCCGGTGGCAGGTCGTCGGCCGCCGGGGGTGGCGGGACGATCGCGTTCGGCGGGGCGAACATGATCACGAGCGACTCGCGGTCGGCCCGGAAGGTCGTCGACGCGAGATCCTCGAGGCGGCGGGCGTCGGGTTCGGTGGCGTCGGCCTTCCACTGCAGGACCTGCAGGATCGCCGGCTCGGTGC
>JABDJW010000184.1 GCA_013002375.1 Acidimicrobiales bacterium
TCGCCCTCGTCGGCGGCAATGGCGCCGGAAAGTCGACCTTGGTGCACACGCTTTCGGGGGCCCATGCCGCCGACTCCGGCGAGATCTTGATCAACGGCGAGCCCGTCGTGATCCACAATCCCCGCGACGCCCGGAACCACGGGGTCGAAGTGATCTACCAGAAGCTCGCCCTGGCCGACAACGTCGACGCGGCGGCAAACGTGTTCCTCGGGCGCGAACTGCGAACCCGCACCGGTGCGCTCGACGACGAGGCCATGGCCTCGGCCACACAGAAGGTCATGCGACGCCTCAACCCGCGGTTCAAGAACCTCAAGACGGCGGTCCAGTCCTTGTCCGGTGGTCAGCGCCAGTCGGTCGCGATCGCTCGCGCCGTGTATTTCAACGCCAAGATCTTGATCATGGACGAGCCAACCGCGGCGCTCGGTCCGGCCGAGACCGAGCAGGTGCGCGACCTGATCGGGCAGCTGCAGGAGGAAGGCATCGGTATCTTCTTGATCAGCCACGACATCCACGACGTGTTCGATCTGGCCGATCGGATCAGCGTCATGCTCCAGGGCAAGCTCGTCGGGACGGTGAACAAGCAGGATGTGACCACGGACGAAGTCTTGGCGATGATCATCGCCGGGAAGCAGCCGGAGCCGCGGGCTGGGTGACAGCTTCGTCGGATTCCGCCCGGCTGGATTCTTCTGACCCGATTCGGTTCGTGGTGGTCGGCGTCGAGCACCTGCATGCGTTCGAACTGGTCGGCGGACTCGTCGAGGCCGGAGCGGTCGAGGTCGGCCACTGGAGCGCGCCGGGGCCGCTCACCGATCTGTACCGCGGCTGGAGGCCGGATTCGGCATCGCTGGATCACGACCAGGCCCTCGCCGCCGGAGCGGATCTGGTCGTGGTGGCCGGCGTGCCGAACGAGCGGGCCGGCCATGCTGCCGCCGCGCTACGAGCCGGAGCGTCGGTGTTGTCCGACAAACCGGGGGTGACCACGCACGATCAGCTCGACGCGGTGCTCGAAGCCGAACGAGGTCATGCAGGCCGCTGGTGGGTCCTGTTCTCGGAGCGGTTCGGCAACCGAGCCGTGCTCGAAGCTGTTCGGCGGGTGCACGACGGCGCGATCGGACGGATCGTGGACGTCGTCGGTCTCGGGCCGCACACGCTCGCCGCCGATCAGCGCCCGCCCTGGTTCTGGTCGCCCGAGACCTCCGGCGGCATCCTGGGTGACCTGGCCACCCACCAGATCGATCAGTTCTGCGCCCTGGTCGATCCCGACGGCGCCGCCGACATCACGGTGACGTCGTCGAGCGTCGGCAACGTGTCGTGCCCGGATCATCCGGCGATGCAGGACATCGGCCGGCTCACCCTGGCCGGCGCGGGTGCGGTCGGTGCGCACCGGGTCGACTACCTGACCGCAGCCGGGCTCGATTCTTGGGGAGATTGTCGCCTGCTCATCACCGGCACCGAAGGCTCGCTCGAGGTGCGGGCCAATGTGGACCCGGGTGGTGCCGAAGGCGGCGAGCATCTCATCCAGGTCGACGCATCGGGCACCACCCGGATCGACACTTCCGGCGTCACGATCGACTGGGCCGATCGCCTCCTGGCCGACGTCCGCAGCGGCACCGACATCCTGGTCTCGCCAGCGCACGTCGAACGGGTGTGCCGCCTGGCGCTCGACGCCCAATCGCGAGCTACGCCATGGGCGGGTTCGTAGCGGCTGCGTAGGGCAGCCACTCGTGGTTGTCGAAGTCGTAGAGCTTGCAGGTCCTCGTGGCCCGGAAGTAGTCGCGCAGGCGGAGCTTGCGATCGATCACCCGATCGGGGAACGCCGCTTTGATGGCTTCGGCCGCGCCGGCCAGGTGGTAGCACGGGATGCGCATGTCGACGTGGTGGGGCGTGTGGATGAAGATCGAGTGGAAGAACAGATCCCAGAACTTGGGGATGCGCAGGATCGTCGTGCCCTCGAGTTGCCCGGCGACCTTGGTCCATTCGTGGCGGTGATACCACTTGATGTCCGGGTCGATGTGGTGCACGTACACGGTCCAGCCGATGATCCACATGAACAACATGGCCGGCACCACCAGCACCTCGGTGATGAGCCACAACGCACCGACGACGTCACCGGAGGCCAGGCCGCCCAGGAACGCCATCCCGACGGCTGCGCCGAGCAGGGTGATGTACAGCAATCGGGCGTCGCGGCGGATGCCCTTGGCGAAGCGGGGCGGGGGATCGGTCAGGCGGATCATCTTCGTCCACCACACGTCGCGGGTGTAGTAGGCGCCGGCGCCGAACATCGACCACTCCAGGCGGTGGCGAAGCTTCTTCAGCGCGCCGAGCCGGCGGTAGTCGTCGACCGTGAGCGGATGCCAGACGAAGTCCATGTTCTGCTTCACGGTGTGCCCATGGTGGATTCGGTTGTGGCCGAGCACCCACGCCTCGTAGTTGTGCAGCGAGGGAAGGAACAACAGCCGGCCCAGGAACCCGTTGAGTCGGTTGTTGTCGGTGAGCGTGCCGTGCGCCGCATCGTGGCCGGCCACGAACATGGCGGCGACGGCGAACCCGGCAACAGCCCAGAACAGCAGGGTGGCCCACCAGCTGTGGGTGAGGATCAAGCCGGTGACGGCACCGCCATAGATCGCGATGTCGCGGCCGGCAATGGCCAGACCGCGGGCGGTGGAACGCTGACGGAACTCGGCCGGGACGGTCGATATGACGTCCCGGAGGGTGAGCGCGGGCGGGGTTGGCATCGCGGTGGCGACCGGCGTGGGGGGCGGAGCAAGATCAGTCATCCAAGGTGAGACTCGGCGCGACGGCAATGGGTTACCAAAAAGTTCGTGCCGGCCCGCCGTCGTGGCACGAGATGACCAAGGCCTCTGGCTGGGTGAGGCCGCTGGTCGTCACGATGCAGGTCGGACTGAGCTAGGAGGGCTGCGTGGCCCGCTTCTTGTTTGTATTGATTGTGGTGGCCGTTGTTTCGGCCGGTTGCGGGAGCGACTTCGAAGAAGCAGCTGTGGCACTGGAGCGCAACGATCACGGTTGGCTGGTTTCGATCGATCCGGACGAGAAGTTCGACATCGGTCTGGTCGGCAATGCCCTGTATCCCGAAGCTCGGTGGCAGCTCAGCAACTCTGACCCCAGGATCGTGGCGCTCGACGGCGAGGAGCACGAGGAGCTGGGCCAAGATCGCGACGATCTGACCGGCGACCAGCGGCCAACCGTCTCCATCTTTCACTTCTCTGGTGTTGAGCTCGGTGAGACAGCGTTGGCGTTTGAGCTACTCGTCGATGGCGAACGGGTGGCTGTGGCCGAGTACACGATCGCGGTGGTGGACGAAGCCTGCGTTGTCGATATCGGCATCGTCGCCAATCGGTGCGGCCGTACCATCGTTGACCAACCCCAGGCGCTGACCGAACTCGACCATGGCTACCTCGTGGCGCTCGAACCAGGCGACACGCTCGACGTGATGCTCACTGGCAACCCGCAGTACCCCGCTGCGGTTTGGCACGCCGATGAGGTTGACGCTTCTGTCGTCAACCTGCGGGGCCCGATGCATGTCCCGGCGAGCAGGCAACCAGGTGACTGGGATCCCGGTAGCGAGGCCGCGTTTTTGCCGAAGTGGACCTTCACCATCGACGCGGCCGAGTTGGGTCGCTCACGTCTCGTGTTCGACCTTCTGGTCGATGGCCGGCGTGTCGACCTCTACTCGGTCACCATCGACGTTGTCGAGGACGCGTGTGCCGTGCCGAGCAATCAGAGTTCCTGTCGTTCTTGAGTCAGCGACGCTCCGGCTCAGCGCTGCGAGCCTGCTCGGCCCAGCGTCGGACCCGCAAGGCCCGCAACGTGTTCCAACGGCTGGGCCGACCGGTCCTTTCCATGTCGAACCAAACCTTGCCGGAGTGCTTGTTCTGGACTGGCCACGCGCCGTCACGGCGTCGACGTTGGTCGAGGAGGTCGAGCGCATCCTGGTAGCGGTCGTCCCAGGGTGCGTTGGTGTTCTGGAAATGATCGAGGCCGCGCAGCACGTCGTAGTGCCACCGGGGTGGGAACGACAGCTTGGTGAACGCCGGGTGGGCGATGGTGCCGTGACGGTGGGACTGGTAGAGCCGATGAGTGAGGAAGAACTCCCGTCCTTTGTCCATGGCAAGGCCGATCCCCTCGCTCGCCGGGCGCCGCGGGGCCGCTTCGGCCAGCGCTTCCAGGGCCAGGATCGAGGTGTGGAACGAACTGTGCTGATCGCCGAAGCGAACCGTTCGACAGTTCCATCCGCCATCGGCCAACTGATTGGCCAAGAGCCACCGATGCGCGGCATCGACCCGGGGTTCGTCGTACCCGAAATAGTGAGCCAGGGTCAGGTACATCGATGTCGCACACGCTTCGGGCGCGTCGATCGAGATCGCTGGGGTCAATCCACCGTCGAAGTAGCGCGCACCGTCCCAGATCTGTTTCAGCCCTCGGAGCGCGGCTGGGTGACCGGGTTGAAGTCCGCAGTGTCGCAGCAGGAGCAAGGTGTAGGTCGTCGAGATCCATTTCGGGCCGTAGAGGCCGCCACCCCACATTCCGTTGGGGTCTTGGCGATCGAGCAGTCTGCGGCCCCACCCGGCGGAGGCGACCAGCGCCCGTTCGGCGTCGATCTCGGCGGGGGAGGTGTCGAGCAGGTCGCGCAAGGTCTGCCACCGAATCGCCGGATCGCCCTCCAACAGCCACTCGACGCAACGTCCTGGTGTCGGGGACGATTGGGATTGCGTCATGCCAGCAAGTCTGGCTCCTTCACCGCCTTGCGAGCAGGGTCCTGGGTCCCGATTCAGTTGGTCAGATTTGCCTCGGTCGCGGCGAGTGTCGTGGTCTGGAAGGCAAGGTCGATCGAACGCACCCGGACCACCGCGGGCCCGGGCACCAGTCCTTCGCCGCCGAGAAGGAAGGTGACCTCGACGGGCGGCTGGTTGCACGGGGGTACGAAGAACAACGCGGCATCGCTCGGGCCGAGCTCGACCACCGCGAACCGACCGTCGAGCTGCGCGACCTCGACCTGCAGGAACCCGATCACGTCAGGGCCGGTGCACTCGTAGGTGAACGTGATCGAACCGGGGGTCGCCTCCATCACCTCGACCGTTGCGTCCAGGTCGTCGGGGATCCGCAGCGGCTCCGGCAGGACCTCGACCGGCACCCAGGCCGTCGACTTGAAGTAGTCGGCTCGTTGCGGTGACGTGCCGGGAGGACCGAACGCGAAGAGATACAGCGCGGCCCGGCCGCGGACCAGGGCGCCGGTGGTGGGAACGATCACCAATTCGGGGCGGAGTTCGCCAGTGGCCGGGCAGACCTCGACCGTGCGGCCGTGCGCTGCGATCTCTTTCAACGGCGCGTTCTGCTCGGCCCGGCCCGACACGATGATGTTCTCGCCGGGCGGGCAGGCGATCGGCACATCGACCAACAGGCCATCGGGATGGGTGCGGAGCCGCGGCGTGCCGATGCTCACTGCCTCGCCGGGGATGTTGAACCGGCGAGGCATTTTGCGGGCCTGGGCTTCGGTCAGGGTGAACGACTCGGTGGTTCTGGCTCGGATCGTGCTGCCGTCCACCGTGGCCGTGGATTCGATGGTGACGTCGACGTCGCCGGCCTCGAGCCCGCCGTTGCGGTCGTAGAGCAGAATCGAGAACCAGGCGACGCGATCGCAGTCGATCATGGTGTTGCCGCCCAAGCCAGTGATGCCCTGGAAGTGGGTCTGGCGGACCATCGCCACCAAGGTGACCGTGGTCGGGGTGGAGCAGCGGATCGCGCCCCGGACCCGGCCCCCGTTCACCCGGTTGATGTTCACCCGCAGGCTGACCGGCGGCGCCGGGCCGTCGATGACGATCGGCTGGTACGCGATGTCGGCTGGGGTCTGCAGATCGACCGACGTTCCGACGCCGATCACGCACTGCCCCTCGATTTTGCAGTCGAGGCTCACATCGGGCAGGTCGAGCACCCGCTGGAGGGTGATGTCCTGGCTGTAGGTGCCGTCGGCGGCCGCCCGGTCGGTGCCCAACGAAACCGGTCGGCAGAAGCCGAGGGCGTCGATGACCGCGGTCGCGTCCAGAATCCGCCGATCGCAGACCGACGCACCGCCCACCGCACTCGGGGTGAGACCCGTGCCGGTGACGGTGACGACATCGCCTTCGGTGTAGGGCCCGGTCGGGCTCACCGTGACGGCCGGTTCGGCCGCTGCTGTGGTCGGTGCCGCGACCAGAAGCGACGCGAGCACGCTCGCGACCAACAGGATCTTCGGTACCATTTCGGCCCCCTTTGCCCGGATCGGGGAGGGTACTACGGTGGCTTGATGCCGTCAGCCGAAGCCACCGATGCTGCCCTGGTCGCCGATCTGGTGGCGCAGATCGAGGCCGACGGCTACGCCATCGTCGAGGATGCGATCTCAGCCGAGGTTGCCGACGGCCTGGCCGCCGACATCGCTCGAATCGAGGCCCACCTCGGTATCGAGCCGGGCGACAACTCGTTCGAGGGCGAGGCGACCACTCGCGTGTACAACCTGCTGAGCTACGGCGGGCCGTGGCTCGACGTCCCCCTGCACCCGGTGGTCTTGCCGGTCGCGGAGGCGGTGCTCGGCGGACAGATCCTGGTTTCGACCATCTCGTCGATTGCGATCGGCCCCGGCGAGACCGCTCAACCCATCCACGCCGACGATCAAGTGATGCCCCTGACTCGGCCCCATGTGCCCACCGTCTGCAACTCGATGTGGGCCTTGACCGACTTCACCGAGGCCAATGGGGCGACCCGGATCGTGCCCGGCAGCCACAAACTCGATCATGCCCCCGGCTACGGCCGGCACTACGACTCGATCGCGGCCGAGATGGCCAAGGGCAGCATCTTGATCTGGACCGGCAGCCTCTGGCACGGCGGTGGCGCCAACACGACCGACCACACCCGCCTGGGGGTGGCCATGAACTACTGCGCGGGATGGGTTCGCCAGCAGGAGAACCAACAGCTGGGAATCCCGCCCGAAACGATGGCCGGGTTCTCACCGCGATTGCGCGAGCTGTGTGGACTCGGTGTCTACCGGGGCCTGATCGGCCACATCGACAAGCAGACTCCGGCCCAGCGGCTGTATGGCGATCGGCCGCCCGGCCATCATCTCTTTGACAAGAGCTAGGCATCTCTTCGATCGGGACCATCGGCCCTAACCACCGATGCGGCCGGGTCCTACGGTCGCGACATGCGTCGCGCCCTGGTTCTGCTCGTCTTGCTCGGCACCGCGATCGCGTGCGACGTCGACCACAACAAGGAGGTGGACGGTTCGGGCGAGATCTCGTCCGAGGTCCGGTCCGTCGCCGGGTTCACCCGGATCTCCTTGCAGAGGGAGGGCACGGTCGAGGTCGGGCAGGGCCCCACCGAGTCGCTCGTCGTGACGACCGATGACAACCTGTTGACCCTCATCGAGACCGAGGTCGTCGACGGAACGCTCGAGCTGCGGACCGCGATCGACACCGACATCGAGCCGAGCGACACGGTCCGCTATGAGATCGGCGTCCGCGATCTCGACGGACTCGAACTCACCGGAGCCGGGACGGTCAGCATCGACGGCTGGGTCACCGATGCCGCTGCGGTACGCATGTCCGGGGCGGGCGAGCTGCGGGTCGGCAGCCTCGACGCCACGTCGTTGGACGCCACCCATTCCGGCGCCGGGTCGCTTCTGGTCGAAGGTGAGGTCCAGCGGCAGATGGTGGCCTTCAGCGGCGTCGGCGACTACGACGCAGCCGATCTGGTCAGCGAAGAAGCAATCGTGCAGGGCTCGGGGGTCGGGGCGATGACGCTCTGGGTCACCGATCGCCTCGATCTCACGCTTTCCGGCGTGGGTGACTTCAGCTACTACGGGTCGCCCCGGATCGAGCAGACGGTCTCGGGCGTCGGCACCATCAACTCACTCGGCGACCGTTGAGCACTACCCTCGCGCCGAGGGGTCGTGCCATGGATGATGTATTGCTGGTTGTCGCCGACATTGCGGCCATCGCCGTGTTGGCCTTCGCGTTGTACTTCCCTCGCTATCACCGCCGAGACATCGTGGTGGCGATCATCGGCATCAACGTCGGCGTGCTCGCCATCGCCGCTGCCCTCTCCTCGGTCGATGTCGGCATCGGCGTCGGCTTCGGCTTGTTCGCCGTCCTGTCGCTCATCCGGCTGCGTTCGGCCGAACTGGAGCAGGAGGAAATCGCCTACTACTTCTGCGCCTTGGCTCTCGGTGTGTTGGGGGGCATCAGGTTGGACCCGTACTGGCTCACCTTCGTGTTGATGGGCACGATCCTCGTCGCATTGCTGGTTGCCGATCATCCTCAGCTGATGCGTCGCGTCCGCCATCAGACGATGACGCTCGACGCCGCCTTCACCGATGAAGCCGCACTGCACGCCCGCCTCGAACAACTCCTCGACGGACCGGTGATGCGGGTCAAGGTGAAGAAGGTCAACCTGGTGGCCGGGACGACGATCGTCGACGTGCGGTATCGCCTTCCCTCCGCCTAAGGTTGCCGCGCGACAGGGGTCGTTACCGTATGACAGGGGGCGAAATGGCAGGACGACGGTTGATGGGCACGCTGGTGCTGCTGGTGGTCCTGGCCATGCTGAGCACGGCCGCGCCAGCCACTGCGGCAGGCCGATCCGGCGACTATGTTCCCGAGAGACCGGCGGCCCGTTCGTCGACCTGTGCGGGGGTGCGGGGCAATGGGCAGAACCTCTTCGCCCACTATGGCTCCCTGGCCCGCCACGTCGAGGAGTACGGTGCCATCACCTGCGTGGCCGGCGGCTCGTCGGGCAGCATCACCGCTTTCATCCTCGAGAGCATCTGGGCCAACCCCGACGTCCACAACTGCCGCAACGATCGCCCGGGCTGTAATCGCCGGGGTCGCGACGCCCGCATGGCCTTGCTGTTGAAGTCGGTCGTGGGA
>JABDJW010000195.1 GCA_013002375.1 Acidimicrobiales bacterium
TCGTGCACGATGGCGCTCGAGATGAGCGCCATGATGCTCGACATCGGCCCGGGCGACACCGTCGTCGTGCCCTCGTTCGCCTTCGTCACGACCGCGCTGGCGTTCTCCCGCCAGGGCGCCAAGATCCTGTTCTGTGACATCGACCCCAAGACGCTCGCCATCGACCCGGCCTGCCTGGCCGAACTCATGGACGACACCGTTCGGGCGGTGGTGCCGATCCACTACGCCGGCATCGGCTGCGATCTCGACGGCATCATGGCCGTCGTCGACCGGTGGCCCCGCGCCGAAATCGTCGAGGACAACGCCCACGGACTGTTCGGTTCGTACCGGGGTCGGCCGCTCGGCAGCTTCGGTCGGTTCTCGGCGCTGAGCTTCCATGAGACCAAGAACTTCATCTGTGGCGAGGGCGGGGCGTTGATCGTCAACCGCGAATCCGACGTCGACCGGGCCCACGTGCTGTACCAGAAGGGCACCGATCGGCGAGCGTTCCTGCACGGTCACGTCGACAAGTACTCGTGGCGCGACACCGGTTCCTCCTTCGGCTTGAGCGACGTGCTGGCCGCCTATCTGTACGGGCAGCTCGAGCAGCGCGATTCGATCTTCGCCAAACGCAAGGCGGTCTACGACCGGTACCAGACTGCGCTCGAGCCGCACGCGACCGAGTTCGGGATGGCCCTTCCCGACGTACCGGCTCATTGCGACCCCGCCTACCACATGTTCTACGTGCTGCTGCCCGACGCCGGGGTGCGCAATCACGTCATGGGCGCGCTGAACGCCGACGGCATCTACGCCACGTTCCACTACGTGCCGCTGCACGACAGTGAGGGCGGCCGCAAGGTGGCAGCCCGCGACATCGACTGCCCGGTGACCACCGACATCAGCAGCCGGCTGCTGCGCCTGCCGTTCTACACCGGCCTCACCGAGAGCGATCAGAACAAGGTGGTCGACGCCTTCCTGGCCGCCCTGGCGTCGGCCTAGCTTCGGCCCGCCCGTTCCTTCTGTGGCCGGTGCCTCGGCGTTCTCCAAGTTGTCGGGACGGGGAGATTTGAACTCCCGACCCCCTGCTCCCAAAGCAGGTGCGCTACCGAGCTGCGCCACGTCCCGTACGGCGGTCAGGATACCGCGCCGCCCTCGGCGCCCAACCGATCAACCCCCTTTCGAGCCCCCTGCCCCGCTGAGCCCCCTGCCGAACTGGTTGGAAAAACCGACAGCGGGGGCTGATATCTCCAACCAGTTCGGGTTTTCAGGGCGAACTGGTTGGAAAAACCGACGCTGGAGCGTGATATCTCCAACCAGTTCGGCAATTGGGAGGGGACCGGCCGGTTCGGGGCCGGCGGATGCCCAAGGCCCTAGGGCGTGAGCGCTGACGGGGAGTTGGCCACGGTCAGGTAGGGCCGGCACGGCTGCGAGCGGGTGTCGGGGCACGGCGGCAGGCCGACCGGTACCTCGGCGTCGCGCACGAAGGGCAGGGTGATCGAGGAGGGCATGGCACCGGTCAGCGCGACCGAGTGGGTGGCCGGGCCCTCCAGCACGTCGAACTTCCAGAGATTGCGGGTGCCGCCCGGGGAATCGATCACCAGCCGCAGGCGAGAGCCGGCCCGCACCACGTGCGCGGCCGGGAAGATCTCGACCTGGATCGGCGTGAACTCGCCGGCCGGCAAGGGACCGAGATCGATCTCGGCGTGGGTGTGGAACGGCAGCAGGGCGGACGAGCGACTGTCGTCCAGCGCCCGATGTGATGCCCGCAGCCAGCCGGTCTGGATGTACATCTCCTGGCCATCGGGCCGGATCTCCGAGATCGTGACCTGCAGATCGGCGTCGTCGGCGGTCGATGCCACCCACAGCTCGACCACGCCCGACCCGGCCAGAAGGAGGTCGTCGGTGAACAGTTCGGTTTCGTAGGCCAGGGCGTTGCCCTCGACCAGTGGCTCCCAGGCCAGATTGTCGAACTCGTTCCCGTCGTCGTCGGCCGCCTCGGTGACCCGTTGGCTGTTCTCGGCATCGAACGCGAACGAGTGGGCCGCCCCGCTGCCGTCATTGTTCGGTTCGGTCAGCAAGGCGTTCTCCGAACCGAGATACCAGGTGATCGGTTCGGCTGTCGGCGGGGGCCAGGCCTCGAACGACAGCTCGCCGCGCGGGACCGGTCCTCCCAACGATTGCGGATCGCCGCCCATCTCCAGCAGCAGCCGCACCGGAGGCGCCGACTCGATGGCGGCTCTGGCCTCGTCGAGCGTGGTGAA
>JABDJW010000211.1 GCA_013002375.1 Acidimicrobiales bacterium
GTATTGGCACCATCGCCTACCCGACCGCCTACCAGGCGGCCGACCCGGCCTCGATCGCCGAGCTGGGCGTGTCGAAGGTCATCACGATCTCGTCGACCTACGACCACCGCATCATCCAGGGCGCCGAATCGGGCATGTTCCTCAAGAAGGTGCACGAACTCCTCCTGGGCGAAGACGACTTCTACGTCGACATCTTCCGCAGCCTGGGCGTGCCCTACGAAGCCGTCAAATGGCGCCGCGATGTCAACCCGGTGCACAACGATCAAGTCCTGCTCGAAAAGCAGGGCCGGGTCGACACGTTGATCAACATGTATCGGGTGCGCGGCCACCTCATCGCCGACCTCGATCCGCTCCGGATCAAAGAACCGCACATGCACCCCGAGCTCGATCCGGCCACCTACGGGCTCACGATCTGGGATCTCGAGCGCGAGTACCTCACCGTTGGGCTGACCGGCGGCCTCACCGGCGATTCCTCGTTGGGTTCGCCCGAGAAGATGAAGCTCAGCGCCATCCTCGGCCTGCTGCGCGACGCCTACTGCCGAACGGTGGGCATCGAGTTCATGCACATCCAGGATCCGGTCGAGAAGCGATGGATCCAGAAGAAGGTCGAGGGCATCGTCCACGAGACCTCACCCGAGGATCAACGGCACATTCTCGAACGGTTGAATGCGGCGGAAGCACTCGAGAAGTTCCTGGCCACCAAGTACGTGGGTCAGAAGCGTTTCGGCATCGAGGGGGCCGAGAGCACCATCCCCATCCTCGACGCCATCCTCGAATCGGCCGCCGATTCGGCCATGGATCGGGTCGTGATGGGTATGGCCCACCGCGGTCGGCTGAACGTGCTGGTGAACCTCATGGGGAAGGACTACGCCAAGCTTTTCAACGAGTTCGAAGGCACGATCGAGCCCGATTCGGTGCAGGGTTCGGGCGACGTCAAATACCACCTGGGTCAAACGGGCACGTTCTCGTCGCGCCAGGGCTCGTCGATCACCGTCGACCTCGCAGCGAACCCATCCCATCTCGAGGCGGTGAACCCGGTGGTGTTGGGCATGGCGCGGGCCCGCATGGACATGATCGAACCGCCCGGCGACTACCCGGTGCTGCCGGTGTTGATCCACGGCGATGCCGCATTCGCGGGCCAGGGGGTCGTGGCCGAGACGCTGAACCTGTCGGCCATCAAGGGCTACCGGGTCGGTGGCACGGTGCATGTGATCGTCAACAACCAGCTCGGGTTCACCACGATGCCCGACTACGCCCGCAGCAGCGAATACTCGACCGACGTGGCCAAGATGGTGCAGGCGCCGATCTTCCACGTGAACGGCGACGATCCGGAGGCCTGTGTGCGGGTGGCCCGCCTGGCCTTCGAGTACCGTCAGCGGTTCAAGAAGGACGTCGTGATCGACATGATCTGCTACCGGCGTCACGGCCACAACGAAGGTGACGACCCCAGCTACACCCAGCCGCTGATGTACCGGGCCATCGAGGCTCGCCGATCGGTGCGCAAGCTCTACACCGAGTCGCTGATCAAGCGGGGCGATCTCGATCTCGATCAAGCCGAGCGGGCCCTGGAGGATTTCCAGGCCCGACTCCAGACCGCCCTCGACGACACCCGAAGCAAAGCGGCCGACTCGAAGCACAAGGCGGCGCAGCCGAAACCACCGATCGGGGTACTCCCTCGGGCCGCCACCGCAGTCGAGAAGCCGGTGCTCGACGAGGTCTACCAGGCGCTCACCACCACCCCCGATGGCTTCACGGTGCACCCGAAACTGGCCCGCCAGTTCGCCACTCGCGACAAGATGTTCGTCGGCGGGGAGGTCGATTGGGCCCTCGCCGAGGCCTTCGCGTTCGGCTCGTTGCTGATCGAAGGCACCTCGGTGCGCGTGGCCGGCCAGGACAGCCGCCGCGGCACGTTCTCCCACCGGCACTCGACCCTCGTCGACTTCGAGACCGGGGTCGAATACCAGCCGCTCTCGGCGTTGTGCGAAGACCGGCCGTCAAACCTCTGGATCTACGATTCCCTGCTGTCGGAGTACGCCGCGCTGGGGTTCGACTACGGCTACTCGGTGTTCAACCCCGACGCCATGGTGATCTGGGAAGCCCAGTTCGGCGATTTCGTGAACGGCGCGCAGATCATCCTCGATCAGTTCATCGTGGCGGCCCGCGACAAGTGGAAGCAGGGCTCGAATCTGGTCATGCTCCTCCCCCACGGGTACGAGGGTCAGGGCCCCGAGCACAGCTCGGCCCGCCTCGAACGGTTCCTCACCCTGGCCGCGGAGGACAACATGGAGATCTGCAACGCCACGACCGCCGCCCAGTTCTTCCATCTGCTGCGCCGGCAGATGAAGCGGCCCGGAGCAGCCCGGCCGCTCGTCGTGCTCACGCCGAAGTCATTACTGCGGTCCCGGTACTCACGATCGAACCTGGCCGATCTCACCGCCGGCGGCTTCTACGAGCTTCTCGACGACCCGCGTGGCATCGAGGCGTCGACGGTGGAGCGGGTGATCTTCTGCAGCGGGAAGGTCAGCTACGAGGCCATGGATCGCCGCGACGAGATCGGCGCCAACGCAGCGGTGCTCCGGGTCGAGCAGTTGTACCCTTGGCCGGTCGATGCGGTCGCGGCCGCCTTGGAGAAGTACGCCGGCGCCCGTGAAATCGTGTGGCTCCAGGAAGAACCGGAGAACATGGGCGCGTGGGGTTTCGCCCGCGGTCGCCTGTTCGAAGCCCACGGCGGCACCCACCGGATCCGCCGGGTCAGCCGCTTCGAATCGGCGAGCCCGGCGACCGGCACGGCCGCCATTCACACCCAGGAACAAGCCGAACTCCTCGACCGAGCCTTCGACCCCAACCTGTTCGCGTAGGCCCTGGTCAAGAACAAAGCGCACCGCGGAGCGGAACGCTACCGGCCCGCCGCGAGGGACCGCCGCCGTTTTGCGCAGCTACAGGGCGTGCCCGAGCGCGTCGGCGAGCTCGGCCAAGGCAACGTCGGGGTCGCCGACCTTGATGGTCGTCATGCCCATGGCGCGCGCCGGCTTCAGGTTGATGCCCAGATCGTCGAGGAACACGCACCGATCCGGCCCGACCGCCAGCTGCTCGCAGGCCAGTTCGTAGAAGCGGACTTCGGGTTTGCGGCACCCGGCCTTGGACGACTCGACCACGACATCGAACAACTCGATGATGCCCTGCATGTCGGTCCGGGCGTTGTTGTTGGCCGCGCCCATCGCGTTGCTCTCGGCCGGGTCGGGCAGCACATTGTTGGTCAGCATGGCCAGTGGATAACCGTGGGCCCGGAGCCGGTGCAACGCCTCGACCATCTGCGGTCGGACATCGCCGGCCAGGCACTCGAGCACCGCGGCGGCGTCGACCGTGTAGCCGAGCGCCGCGGCTTCGGATTCGAACAATGCCGAGAACCCGGCCAGATCGACATCGCTGCGCTCGAGTTTGGCCCACGCGTTCTCGTCGGGATTGGTCGCGTTGATGGTGCGAATGGTGTCCGGTGGCAGCCCGTTGTCGGCTTCGTAGCGGGCAAAGGCCTCGAACGGACTGGTGAGGATCACGCCGCCGAAGTCGAAGAGTACGGCGTCGATGTCGGTCGAGGGTGGCGTGGGCATTGCCCGACAGCCTAGGCCGCCCTACCCCACAGGTAATCGACTCGCCGACCGACCGGTGCGGCTACCGCGCTAGCCTCGGCGCCGATGAGCGCGCAATACATCTACACCATGCACAAGCTGAACCGCTTCTACCCTCCGGACAAGCAGGTGCTCAAAGACGTCAGCCTGTCGTTCTTCCCCGGCGCCAAGATCGGTGTACTGGGAGCCAACGGGGCCGGCAAGTCGTCGCTATTGAAGATCATGGCCGGCCTCGATGACGAGTACACCGGCGAGGCCCGCCTGACCGACGGCTTCACGGTCGGCATGCTCGAACAGGAACCCCACCTCGACGAGAGCAAGGACGTCCAGGGCAACGTCATGGACGGCGTCGGGGCCATCGCCGGCCTGCTCGCCGAGTACGACGAGGTGCTGGCCGGCTGGTCCGACCCCGACGCCGATTTCGAGAAGCTCGGCGAACGCCAAGCCGATCTCGAATCCAAGATCGAGGCCGCCAACGCCTGGGATCTGCAGCGCACGATCCAGATCGCCATGGATGCCCTGCGGCTTCCGCCCGGCGACGCCCCGGTGGCCAACCTGTCGGGCGGCGAGCGCCGACGGGTCGCCCTGTGCCGGTTGCTGTTGTCGCGCCCCGATCTCCTCCTGCTCGACGAGCCCACCAATCATCTCGACGCCGAGTCCGTCCACTGGCTCGAACGGTTTCTCAAGGACTACGTGGGCACCGTCGTGGCCATCACCCACGATCGCTACTTCCTCGACAACGTGGCCGGCTGGATCCTCGAGCTCGACCACGGCAAGGGCATCCCGTTCGAAGGCAACTACAGCGGCTGGCTCGAGCAGAAGCAGGCCCGGCTCGAAACCGAGGATCGCCAGGACAGCGCTCGCAACGCCACCCTCAAGCGCGAGCTCGAATGGGTGCGCATGAGCCCCAAGGCTCGCCAATCCAAGGGCAAGGCCCGCCTCAACGCCTACGAGAAGCTGCTGGCCGAATCCAAGGCCGCCGAAGGGCGCCAGAACAAACTGCAGATCTCCATTCCGGCCAACAACCGGCTGGGCGATGTCGTGATCAACGCCGAGCACGTGCAGAAGGCGTTCGGCGACAAGCTGTTGTTCGACGACCTGTCGTTCATCCTGCCGCCGGCCGGCATCGTCGGGGTCATCGGCGCCAACGGGGCCGGCAAGACCACCCTGTTCAAGATGATCATGGCCCAGGCCGAGGGCAACGCAGCCGGCGACACTGCGCCCGATTCGGGCACGCTCACCGTCGGCCCCACCGTCGATCTGGCCTACGTCGATCAGAGCCGCGACAGCCTGAGCGGCGAGAACACGGTGTACGAGGAGATCACCGGCGGTGTCGACAACCTGGTCGTCGGTGGCCGCGAGATCCACGGCCGGGCCTACGTCGCGTCGTTCAACTTCCGCGGCTCGGACCAGCAGAAGGAGGTCGGTGT
>JABDJW010000212.1 GCA_013002375.1 Acidimicrobiales bacterium
GGCCAGCTCGGCGATGGAACGAACACCGACCGGCTGAGTCCGACATTCGTGTCGGTTCCCGGCGAACCTCAGTACGCGGCGACGGGATTCGGCCACACCGTCATCGCAGGAGACGAATAATCCAAAACGCAGCGACCGGCCGGGCCTCCAGGGAGGCTCGGCCGGTCGAGTGCGAGCGCCGGGCGGGATTTGAACCCGCGACTGTACGGCTTTGCAGGCCGCTCCCTTGGTCCGCTCGGGCACCGGCGCAGGGACCACTGATCGTAGCGCCTGGCGCGCCCCCACCCGCCCTGTGCCAGGATCGAACCCGATGACGACCCCACTCGATGCCCTCCAGGCGCTCGGCACCGCCGATCAACGGCTGGCGCCCGACCTCGAGCTCATCGAGATCTACACGATGGGGGGCATGCTCAAACTGCTGTGGCACGGCACCCGCGACGCCGACGAAGTGGTGATGCTGCTCGGCGGCGCCATGGGTGGCTTCCTGGGGCCGGGCAAGGTCTACCACCGGCTCGGGCAACACCTGGCCGCGCAGGGCCGGGCCGCGGTGCACGTCGACTACCGCCGGCCCGACAAGCTCGATCAATCGCTGCTCGACGCGGCCGCGGCCACCGACCTGGCCATGCGTCAGGGCGGCCGGAAGTTCGTGGCGCTCGGCCATTCGTTCGGCGGTGCGGTCGCGGTACAGCTCGCCGTCGCGGTGGGGGCCGCCTGCGAGGGGGTTGCCACCGTGGCGACCCAGAGCGCGGGCTGCGAGATCGCCGAACAGCTGCACCCCACTCCCCTCCTGCTCATCCATGGCGGCGAGGACGTCATCCTGCCCGCGGCCAGCAGCGAGATGGTGCGCATGATCGCCGGCTACGGCGACTACGACTTCGTGCCCGACGCCGATCACAACTTCACCCATCACGGCACCTCGCTGTTCGAACGGCTCAGCGCCTTCATCGACACGAGCTTCGCATCGGCCCCGGAGCCCGATCTCACTCCCGACATCGATCCCGACTCCGAAACGGATCTCTCATGAGCGTCACCCTCACCTCGATCGACGGCCCGGTGGCCACGCTGACCCTCAACCGACCCGAGGCCCGCAACGCGCTCAACACCGAGCTGCTCGGCGCGCTCGCCGCCGGCATGGCCACGCTCGACGCCGATCCCGAAGTCGCCGCCATCGTGTTGACCGGCGCCGATCCCGCGTTCTGCGCCGGACTCGACCTGAAGGCGCTGGCCGAGGGCAGCCAGGCGGTCGGCGGCACCCGCGATGCCGCAACCCCGGGGGCGCCCTTCGCTCCGACCAGCAAGCCGGTGATCGGCGCCATCAACGGTCCAGCCGTCACCGGCGGGTTCGAGATCGCGCTGCACTGCGACTTCCTCATCGCCTCCGAGCAAGCCTCCTTCGCCGATACCCATGCCCGGGTCGGCATCATGCCGGGCTGGGGCCTCTCGGTTCGCCTTCCGCTCGCGGTGGGCTACGCCCGGGCCAAGCAGATCAGCCTCACCGGCAACTTCGTCGATGCGGCCACCGCGCTGCGCTGGGGGTTGGTCAACGAGGTGGTGCCCCACGCCGACGTCGTCACTCGCGCCCAACAGCTCGGCGCCGACATCGCCTCGGTCCCCGCCGCAGCTCGCATCCGTTACCGGCAGCTCTACGACGAACACGCCGACCTGCGAGCCGCCCTCCTCCACGAGGGCCAAGTTTCGGCCGCGTTCACCTTCGACCGCGACGCCCTGGCCGCCAGCCGCGAAGCCATCCAGGCCCGCGGCCGGACGCAATCCAGTTCTGATCGCGTCTGACCACCGCAGCGGTGGTTTATGGCAAGGATTTCGGGAGAGGTGGGTTACTGGCCGGTCCAGTTCGGGGCGCGCTTCTCCGCGAACGCGGTCGCACCTTCGGTGGCGTCGGCGCTGTTGAAGACCTGGGCCATGTGGGCTCGCTGGAACTCCCAGAACTCGGCTTCGGTGCGGCCCTGCATCTCGACCAGCATCGCCTTCGAGGCCTGCAACCCGAGGGGGGCGTTCCGGGCGATGCGTTCGGCCAGCTCGAGCGCCGCGCCGACTGCCTCACCCGGCTCGGTCAGCCGGTTCACCAACCCGTACTCGGCCGCCTTGGTGGCCGGGATCGGGTCGGCGGTCAAGGCCATCTCCATGGCGATGCCGTACGGCACCCGGCGGGGCAGCCGCAACAGCGCGCCGGCCGCCGCGAACAGGCCCACGCCGACTTCGGGAATGCCGAACCGGGCATTGTTGGCCGCCACCACCAGATCACAGGACAGTGCGATCTCGAGCCCGCCGGCCAGGGCAAACCCCTCGACCGCGGCGATCAGCGGCTTGGCGCACGACTGCTCGGTGATGCCGGCGAAACCCCGGCCTTCGAGGTTGGGCATGCCGCCGGTGACGAAGGCCTTGAGATCCATGCCGGCCGAGAACCCTCGCCCGTTGCCGGTCAACACGCCGACCGACAGCGACGTATCGGCGTCGAGCTCCTCCATCGCCGCCGCCAAGCCCTGGGCCAGCTCGAAGTTCACCGAGTTCATGGCTTCGGGCCGGTTGAGGGTGATCAACAGCACGCGGTCGCGCACTTCGGTCAGAACTTCATCGGCCATGGCGGCACTCCAGGAAGGGTCGGCGAATCAGCCGCGATGATAGCGGTGCGGCGCGAACGGCAACGGTGCCACGTGCACCGGTACTTCCTTGCCCCGCACATCAGCGGTGAGCGCCGTGCCCGGCTCGGCATGGGCGGGATCGACGTACCCCATCGCAACCGGGCGGTCGACGGTCGGCCCGAAGGCCCCGCTGGTGACCAGGCCGATGGCGGCACCATCGACCAGCAACTCGTTGCCCGGACGCACCGGCCGCCGCTGATCGGTGCCGATACCGACCCGCACCCGGCCCGGCCCATCGGCCAGCTGGCGGTCGACGACATCGGCTCCGGGATAGTCCGCCGCCGCACGGCGCCGAGACGGGATCGCCCACATCAGATCGGCCTCGACCGGGGTGGTCGTTTCGTCGAGGTCGTTGCCATACAGGCACAACCCCGCTTCGAGGCGCAGGCTGTCGCGGGCGACCAGCCCGGCCGGCGTACAGCGCTCGTCGGAAAGCAATTGCTCCGCGAACCCGAGGGCAATCTCGGCCGGCAAGGCCAGCTCCAGCCCGTCCTCGCCGGTGTAGCCGCTGCGGGTCACCGCGACGTCGTGGCCATCGATCGTCGCCACCATCGCGCCCATGAAGGTCAACGCCGAGGCGTCGATACCAGCGTCGGCGGCAAGCTCGACGGCCTGGGGACCTTGGATGGCGACGAGGTGCAGATCGGAGCGGCGCACGACCTCGATGTCGGTCAGCAGCTGCAGGTGACCGATGTCGTGTTCGGCGCGCGACGCGTTGACCACGACCGAGAAGCGATCGCCGAACTGGGTCGCGATCAGGTCGTCGAGGATGCCACCGGCCTCATTGGTGAAGAACGTGTACCGCGACCGACCTGGCTTCAGGGTGGTGATGCCCCCGGGCACCAGGGTTTCGAGCGCGGCGGCGGGATCGGGCCCGACGAGGTCGACCACGGCCATGTGCGAGACATCGAACAAACCGGCCGACGTGCGGGTCGCCACATGTTCTGCGGTGGCGCCGAGATCGGCGTAGGTGAGCGGCATCCGGTAGCCGGCGAACTCGCCGAACTTGGCACCGAGCCGCCCGTGAAGCGGGTGAAAGATCGTCGTTCGAACTTTGTTCATGGTCGATTGCTCGCCTCCAGCCGGGGTGGCTTCCCGGCGGCAGCAAGCTACCGCTGTCGCCTCCGGCGAGGCTATGTCACACTCGAAGTGGTCGCGAGGTGGGAAAGCGCAACATGGGCATCAACGGTTCTTCCGGTTCGACGGGCTTGGGCTCGAGAGCGAGGCGGAGACGCGTGCTTGGGCTGCTGGCTGCAGCCGCGGCGGTCGCGCTTCTGCCGGTGACGGTGGAGGCGGCGCCGGGTGGGCAGCCGGTCACCGATGCCGAACCCGCCGTCGGTGTTGAACGAGCCGACGCCAACCGCAATCGAATCTCCGACGAGCTGGATGCGAAGATCGCCGACCTCGGCCCCACCGATACGGTCCAGGTGATCGTCATGACCGATGGTCCGGGGAGCCAGGCCCGCGCCGCGGACCGCGTCGGCCCGTTCGTCGTCGACCAGCACCTTCCGCTCATCGATGGTTTCAGCGCAACCGTCACCTCGGCACAGGTACGCGGTCTGGCCAATTCCCCCGGCGTCGAGCGCATCCAGACCAACGGCGTCGTCTCCGTCAGCAACGACTCCGCGCAAGCCGACCACGGCGTGCTCGAGGCCCAGGCGCAATACAGCGTTCATGGCACCGGCGTCGGCGTCTGCATCGTCGACACCGGACTCGACCCCAGCCACGAGCAGCTCGATGGCGGCAAGATCGCCGGCTGGCTCGATGTCATCGGCGGGCAACCGCTGCCCTACGACGACCAGGGCCACGGCACCCATGTGGCGGCCACTGCGGTGGGCGACGGGACGGGCGGACCCGAAGCGGCCGCGCTTCGCGGTGTTGCGCCGGGAGCGGACTTGTACGGAGCCAAGGTGCTCGATGCCACCGGAATCGGCGACGACGCCGGCATCGTCGTGGCGATCGACTGGTGCGCGAATCAACCCGGCGTCGACATCATCAGCATGAGCCTGACCACCGAGTCGTCGTCCGACGGGCTCGACGCGATGAGTGTTGCTGCAAACAATGCGGTCACCGTGCACGGCAAGACGGTGGTGGCCGCCGCCGGCAACCGCGGCGACGCCGACGAAACCGTCGGCGGGCCCGCCGCGGCCGAACTGGTGGTCGCGGTCGGCGCCAGCGCCGAATGGAGCGCACCGCTCGCAAGCCCGCAGCGCTCCCACGGCCCTTATCTCGCCCCCTTCTCGAGCCGAGGCCCCACCCTCGACGGCCGGGTCAAGCCCGACGTCGTTGCGCCCGGGGTCACCATCCGATCGGCGCAGGCCGGCACGACCACCGGCTACGTGGAAATCAGCGGCACCTCGATGGCCGCTCCCTTCGTGGCCGGGGTGGCCGCCCTCGCGTTGGAGGCCGATCCGACGCTCACGCCCGCCCAACTCAAGGCCATCCTGATGGACACCGCCCGCGATCTCGGGCCGGCCGGCACGGACAACCAGTGGGGGGCAGGACTCGTCGACGGGCTGGCGGTGGTGGCCGCCGCCGGTGGAGACGACCGGGCGACGCCCCTCCCCGCATCGACCCACCTGACGGGAACCGTGCCCGACAACGGCGAATGGTTCCACTCCTTCGACTTGACGCCCGATGCTGTCGGCCACCCGATTGCGCTCACCCTGTTGATCGATGGTGATTTCCCCTGCTTGCTGGAACTGCTCGGTATCTGTTTCCTGCAGGACATGGAGGCCGATCTCGACGTCGAGCTGCGCGACCCGGCCGGCACCCTGATCGACCAGTCGGGTTGCCCGTTGTTCACCGATTGCGGCACCGGTGGACGCCAAGAGACGCTTCACCTCATGCCGGCCACCGCGGGCACGTACGAGCTGCGGGTGTTCCCGTTCGCCGATCCGCTCACCGGGCTCGCGCCCGGCGGCTCATTCGAGGCCGATCTCTTCGTCGGGCCGCCGGAGAGCCCCGTCGTCAGCCCGGGATTGTGGGGCATCATCGAGGGTGACACCGGTCAAGCGACGATCGACATTCCCGTCACGCTCCAGGCACCGTCCGCGGTGCCGGTGTCGGTCGCCTGGCAGACCGTCGATCTTCCGGGTACGACGGGCGTCGCCATCTCCGGCCAGGACTACCTGGCCGCCTCGGGCACGCTGGTTTTCGCACCGGGGCAGACGGAATCCGCCGTCTCGATCACGGTGTTGGGCGACCAGGTCGACGAGCCCGACCTGCTCTACGGCGAATGGCTCATCGTGCAATTCCTGAACCCACCGACCAATGCGACGCTCGACGTCAGCTTCTTCGGGCTCGGCGTGGGTGTCATCATCGACGACGACTGACGGTCGACGCCACCTTGAAGCAGACCGGAGAAACCGGAGAATTTGGAGCGGACGACCGGATTTGAACCGGCGACCCTCACCTTGGCAAGGTGATGCTCTACCAGCTGAGCTACGTCCGCAAGGCCCCCGATCGTAGCAAGATCGGCCGCGAACTCCCACCAGGTCGGCCAGGACCCCGCCGGCGATGTGAACCGCAACGGCGGGGCGTCCTACGGGGCGAGCGATTCGGCGCGGGCCCGCACGACGGCCGCCAATTGCTGCGCGGTGGTGCGATCGAGAATCTGATCGAAGGTCGCCGTGAAATGGTCGTCCTGCACGACCAGCGCCGCGGTCTGATCGTCCTGCCAACCCTGCACCTGCAAGGTCGGCCCGAACACGAACTCGACCACATCGGCGCGCCACTGTCGTGCGTTGGCGATCAGCACGCGCTGATTGGTCGCCGCCATGGCCGCCGACTCGCCTTGGAAGCGGCCCTGCACGAGTACGTCGACCCGCTCGCCATCGGCCAGGAAGGCCGACAGCACGGCAAAGGCGGCAAACCCCTCGTCCTGGCTCTCGGTGCTGAGCTTGGCGATTGCGGCGCCGAGGCCATGAGGATCGACTTCGGCCTTCCCCTCGAGCGCCGACGGCATCGCGTCGGTAGCGACATCGTCGGTGTCGGTGGCGTCTGCGTGGTCTGGGTCTGGCGCGGGAGCGTCCATCGGTTGGGGCGCAGTCGCATCTGTCACGGTTGAGTCTCCTGCAACCAGGGGGAAGTGGCCAACAGCCTAGGCGACGGGCGAATCGGTTCTCTACTCTGCTTCCGGCGCTTCCGATGTTTGGGCCCCGGGAGGTCGCAGGTCGATCCGCAGCACCAGAAACCCGTCCTCGATCGTCGCGTCGGCGTCACCGATCATCGCGAAGTCCTGGAAGTCGGTCTGCGCCTGCTCGATGAACAGCGTGCGCTCATCGCCACCGACCGGCGGAAGCGGACGGTTCCGCACGGCGCGAGCCCGTTCGCGATAGCGCTCGATCATGGCCTCGATGTCGAGTCCCTCGGTCATACCGGTCGCCCCTTTCGTTCGTCGCCGACCTTACCGGGCGGGCCAGTCATCGACGGATTCGTAGCCCAGATCGAGCAGCAACTTCTGCCAACGACCATCGGCCGCTTCGATGAAGTGTTGGGCAAGCTCCGGAGTGAACGTGTCCCGCCAGCCGCCGGCCGTGCCGCTGCGGTAGAACGACGACGCTTCCTCGTCGCCCTGCTGACGGCCGCCGCTCAGGCGGGCGAAGGAGTTGGCCTCGACCGCGGCGTGCACCGCCGCGGCATCGACCTCTGCGCCCAGTTCGCAGTGGTCGACCACCCGTTGCAGCTCGCGTTCGGCCGACTCCAAGAGATCCTCGTAGCGCACCAGTACTGCGTGCGCATAAGCGGTCCAGGCCTCATAGAGCTCGAGGTCGAAGAACGCCTTGTCCAGCAACACATGGGCTCGCTCGACCGTCGAGAGTGGAACGAGCTCGTGCCATTCGCCGAACTCGTCGGCCATGTTGGCCAGGTAGTGCGCGGACGACAGGAGGGCATCGCGGGGGTCGCGCACCATGGTGAGGAAGCGCACGGAATCGGGCACCGCCCACGTCGGCGGTTGCGCGTGACTCTTGTACAGGCGGCTCGTCCGGCCCTCGGCCAGGAACGTGTCAACCCCCGGCGCCGCGAGGTCGACCAGGGAGTTGAAGCCTCGATACCGAAACCGCTTCGGCACGATTGGCGAACGGTGCAGGTGCAACGACCGGATGAGCTTGACCATCCAGGTCGAACCGACCTTGTGCGGCGTCGCCACCACCAGCGTCTGCGGCGGCAAGGCTGACGATCGGCGGCGGGCCAGGACCCGAGCCTCGGTGCGGGCGTACCGCACCGCCCGCTCGGCCTGGCTGGTCAGCCGGCCGAGATCGGGCAGGTTGGAACGTGCGGGCATGGGCCCAGTTTACGGGTTGGGCGGTTTACGGCTTGGCCGCTTTCCACAAGAACATCAAACCGGCCAGCGCCAGCATGGCCGCAGCGGCCAACGCGGTGTTGCGGTAGAGGCGATCGGTCGTGCCCAGATCCTGCTCGGCGATCGAGCGATCGACCCCCGGGCTACTGATGGAGGCCGAAGCGGCGTCGATCGGCTGAGCAACCGCTGCTGCGGCGCCTTCGACCCCGGTGGCATCGTCGGTGCCATCGACACCGGCCCCATTGTCGGCGGCCAGGCCCAGGACCCGCACCCCGGCGACGGTACCCGCATCGCTGCGGGCCACGTCCTCGGCGACCAGGCGCTCGTCGATGGCATCGGCCGACCGTTCCGCCGGGGTGCGATCATCGGTAGCGTCGAAGGCAAGACCCTTCAGGAACATGTCGGCGACGAAACCGAGGTTGAGGCGATCGGCCTGGCGGGAAAGCCCCGGGCCGGGGGCGGCCGGGCTGGCCGGGGTCGCAGCCGCCGGAGCCGGGCCGGCGCTCGACTCGGTGGTCGACTCCGGTGAGGGCTCGCCCGTCTTGTCGCCATCGGGCAGCGGAAGGGGCATGTTCACCCGATCGGGGAAGTCCGGCGACTGGGTGCGATCCGCGCCGCCGCCGAGTGCCGGCAACACTGGCGCCGACTGCGCCGGGGCCGGAGCAGGTGCCGGAGCCGGGGCCGGAGC
>JABDJW010000213.1 GCA_013002375.1 Acidimicrobiales bacterium
GGCCGGCGACGACGCCCGAAGCAACGCCAGGGTGATCGGCGCGCTGGCCCGTACGGCGCGCAGACCGAACCGGCCGGCCCGGGCCAGGTCACCGGCCCGGCCGGTCTGGCTGGCCTGGCCGGCGAGGTAGAACCAGAAGGCGGCGTCGCTCTCGGCCCGCAGCGATTGCAGATCCGGTGGCGCGACCTCGAAGACCGTCTCGCTGGCCATTCCATAGGCATCGGCCATCGCCGTCAGGTCACCGGTGAGCGACCGAGGACTCTGGCGATACGCGACGACCACCTCGGTGGCCACGGCAAACGCGAACCGGCGGGCCAGGCGGCAGTGCAATTCCCAGTCTTCGGCCCCCCACAGCCTGGCGTCGAAACCGCCCACCTTCTCGAACGCCGACCGGGTGATCAGGCTGTTCGAGCCGCTGTAGATGAAGTTGCGGCGCAGCAACGCCTGGTACACGTCGCCTGCCGCGTCGGCCCGCAGATCGGGGCAGACAACATTGAGATCCGCGTCGACGACGTCGACCCATCCATACGCGACCTCGGCTCCCGCGGCGGCCTCGATCGCCGCCAGTTGCGCCTCCAGCTTGCCGGGTCGCCAGACGTCATCGGCGTCGACGAAGGCGAGGTACGTCTCGGTCGCGCCCTCGGCGCCACGGTTCCGAGCAGCGGCTGGACCGGCGTTGGGTTGATGAACCAATCGGCAGCGGCCGTCGAACGCCTGCCGTGCCGCGTCAGCGGTTCCGTCGATCGACCCGTCGTCGACGACGACGAGGGTGAGATTGCGATGGGTCTGGTCCAGGACCGAAGCCACCGACTCGGCGATGGTCGCCGCTGCGTTCCACGCCGGCATCACGACCCGGACCCGAGCGGCCGACCCTGTCGTGCTCACCGTCGAAGCCGATGATCGAGGCGCCGCAGATGTTCGCGGGCCGGAAGGTTTGCGGTGCGGACCACCGGGTTCACACCGGTGGTGGAGCGATAGGGCGCGGGTTCGGTCGACCACTGGTGACGGTGATGGTCGACCATCGTCGGAACCCGTCGGGCATCGGCGCGCTGGTAGTGCAGGAACAACAGCACCCGCCCCGCCGATGCCTCCGGCACCCCGCGGTGCCACGTCTTGGCATCGAACACCCCGAAGCGGCCGTTCGCCAGGCCCCGAATGGCCGTCGGTTCGGCCGTCACACCCTGCTGGCGAGCCAATGTCACCACCGACGCGTCATCGGTCGGCTGCCGGGCCCGGCTGGGGAGACGATCGAGCCGGGCCGTGCCGGGCAGGAAGACCGTCGCCGCCTCGGGCGAACACCCCTCCACGCCGACCGCAACAGTGATCGACGGCCAGTACCAACTCTCCAGATCCACGTGCCAGCGGTGCGCCTCGTTCGGGGTCTCCCGTCGGATGTTCGGCCCCCACACCACCCACTGATCGGTACGAAGAATCGCCTGCACGACCTCGACGACCGCGGGGTCGAAGGCCGCCCGCTCGATCGCCCCGGTGAACCGATAGGGCACCTCGGCCCGACCTTCGGCTGCCGATCGCTCGAGCGCCCGGTCGAAGTGCACGCGGTCGGCGGCCAGAGCATCGATCACGTCGGGGTCGGCCAGAGGCAGGGCCTCCTCCAGGAACCCGTTGCCGTGGAAGTCCTGATGCCAGGCGATGCGCTGCTTGGCTCGAGGCGTCAGCGGCCTGACCATCAAGGCGGAGGGTTCGGGGAGCCGAGTGGTGAGCTCGGCGAAACCCAGTGCTCGATTCATCGTCAGCGCCGGTGTGTTGTCGAACGCGGTCTCGTGCACCACCGCGCTGAGGCCCGCCGCCACCGCCCGATCGACGATCGCGTGGTGCAACCGGCGGCCGATGCCCATCCCCCGACAGCGCTCGTCGACCGCGATCGTGATGCCCACCCCCTCGTCGGGCAGGGTGATCGGCGTCGGACGAAACCCCAATCGCCGGCGCCATCGCAGGATCACCCGCGACCGCAGACCCGGCGGTTGCTCATCGACCCAGTCCGAGTGGGCGATCAACCCCGCGATCCCGACCACGTAGCCGGCGCGCTCGGCGCAGACGACGTGGCGATGACTGTGACGGCCGTGGTCGGATCGGAACGCCTCGTGGACCGCCCGGGGCCACCGTCGTCCGTAGAGCCGGCGGGTCCCGCCGCCCGCGGCCTCGTCTTCCAGCCGCGCATAGGCCTCTGCGTCACTCGGTACCGCAGACCGGATCACGACGGCAGCATCCGGCCCATGGGCGGCGACGGAGCTCCGTGCTCTGGTGCTCCCCTCGCCCCGCAGCAAGCCACCCGGGTCTCGCGAGTACTGGTCGATCAGCCCGGTGGCGGCGGCATCGACCGGCCAGACCCGGTCGGCGACGAGCTTGGCTGCTCCGCCCACCACCCACCGGAGCTTCCGACCCGCCCCGTATGGGCCGGCCAGCACCGTGCGAAGCTGCGCCGCGGGGTTGAGCCCCTCGGGGTGATCGGCGTCCAGCCGGCGCCCGATGTCGGCCCGGGCCACGGTGGTCTCGTGCTTCACCAAACGGCGGCGGGCGCTCGTCAACCGCTGGGCGGCGAGGTCGTCCATGTCGACGGCGACGGTGGCCTCATCGCCGACCACGAACTCACCCGCCCGGAACAGGCTCAACAACCAGATGTCCTCGGCAAAGACATTGGGCATGTGGTCGATACCCAGCTCGGCCATCCGGGCCCGCACCGCCGGCCGCCGGATCGCGTACAGGGGTCCGGTCAGGCAGGTTTCGACGACGGGATCGCTGAGAAATCGAGCCAACCAGCCTGCGGAACCGCCGGCGCGCGGCACCCGTCGACCGCCGGCCGCAATCACCCCGGCCCGATCGAGCGCACCGAGCAGCGCGCCCAGGCTGCCCGGTTCGGGAACGGCATCGGCGTCGATGAAGATGATCACGTCCTCCCGCGCCGAGGCCAGCAGCGCGTTCCATGCGGACGGCTTCCCGGCTTCGGGCACGGTGAGCAGGCGAATTCGTGCATCGTGGCGTGCCGCATCGTTCACGACGGCCGCGGTCCGATCGGTGCTGGCATTGTCGGCGACCAGGATCTCGACGAGGCCCTCGGGCGCCGACCGCAGCGACTCCAACAACCGACCGATCGTATGGGCTTCGTTGAACGCCGGGATCGCGATGGAGTACGCCACGTTAGGATCCCAACCCACCAGAGCAAGAGGTGGAGAGAGAGGTGCGGTGGCCAAACCGAAGTCGGGAGCTCGCCTGCCGGTCCTGACCTTCCACCACCTGGCCGCCGACGCCGCAATCACGTCGTTCCCTCCCCATGGATTCGCGACCTTGATCGACCGGCTGCACCGCGACGGTTGGCGCACGATCGCCTTGACCGAGGTCGCGGCGTTGATCGACGCCGGTGAGCTGTTGCCCGACCGCCGGTTCGCCGTGACCTTCGATGATGGTTACACCAGCGTGTGGCACGAGGCCGCGCCCGTGCTGCGGCGCCACGACGCAACGGCAACCGTGTTCGTGACGACGGGCCCCCAAGATCGACGAGGAGCCGAACCGCCGTCGATCGAAGGACGACCGCTGATGACCTGGAGCCAACTGCGCGACCTGGCCAGCTCGGGTTGGGCCATCGGGGCCCACGGTGTGCGCCACATCGACCTCACCACCCTCAGCTCCACCGATGCCAACCACGAGATCCAGACGTCGATCGAGGTTATCGGCCGTCAGCTGGGCCGGGTTGCCGCCGGGTTCAGCTACCCGTTCGGCGCGTTCAACCCCACGATCGAGCACCTGGCGCGCACCCACACCCGCCTGGCGGTGAGCGATCGGTTGGGTTTCGCCACCGTCGCCAGCAATCCGTTCGCGATCGAACGGGTCGAGATGTTCTACTTCCGAACGCCGGCGATGCGGAGGCTGATCGGGACGCCGCTGTTCCCGGCCGCAGTCGCCTTGCGGGCCGGACCCCGGCGGTTGCGGCGCCGGCTGCGGCGCTAGCAGCGTCATCGGGCCCGGATCCGGATGGTGAAGGCCAAGAACGCCGCCTGCCCCGCCAACTCAGCCCACCCGACCGCGATCAGGCCGAGCGACGGCAACAAGCTCGCGGCCAGGACGATCGTGCCGACCGCGGCGCCGGCTGACGCCACCAGGAGCCACCCCTCCCGACCATCGGCCACGCCGATCTGTTGGCGGGGGCCGCTGAGGAGCCCCGCCCCGAGAGCGAGCACGAACAACGCAGCCAAGCCGCCGAGACCCCGATAGGTCTCGTCGTTCAACACGAGGTCGACGACCGGGTCGGCCAGCACGAACGCCGCTCCGGCGACCACGAGCGTCGCCCCCACCAGCGGTGCCGTCGCACGACCAACGCGCTCGCGTGAACCGGCCCGGCCGACCAACGGTGCGGTGCCCGCTTCGGTGTGGAGGGCGACAACTGCGAACCCGGCGAGCGCGGCTCGTTGCAGGAGTGAGAAGCGGCCGGCTTCGGACTCCGAGAGCACGATCGACACGACCACGACCGACAGCAGGAGTGGCGCGATCCGGGCCGCTTGCAGGGTGGACAACACCAAGCTTCGCCGCAACGAGAAGTCGGCTGACGTTGC
This sequence comes from Acidimicrobiales bacterium, assembly GCA_013002375.1. Taxonomy (GTDB): domain Bacteria; phylum Actinomycetota; class Acidimicrobiia; order Acidimicrobiales; family SHLQ01; genus JABDJW01. Next base: position 4,566 of record JABDJW010000213.1, read on the forward strand.
GTCGTCGGTCTGATAGAGCAACGTCGAGCGCGTCCACAAGACAGCAGCCACCACCACTTCGACCCCGACATGCAGCGCGGCCACCCGCCAGAGATCATCGGGCCCGCGGACAGCCACCAGGCACCCGATCAGGAAGAGGCCGGCACCGACGGCGACAACCGTTGCCGCGTAGCGAGCATCGCCGAGCGCGACCAACAACCAGCGCAGGGTAACCGTCTGGGTGAGGGCGCTGAGCGCGAACAGGAACAGCACCCAACTCCCGCGGGGCTGCCACACCGCCAGGCCCATCGCCACCACCGTCAGCCCGGCAGCGGCGATGGCCAGCTGCTGGCGGACCGCCGCGTCGCGGATGCTCCGCACCTGATCGGGGTGCTGCGAGGCGGCGATCACGCCAACGGTCTGCGTGCCGCTGAACGTCATCGCCAGTGCGCCGCCGAGCGAGAGCCCGACCACGACGAGGCCAACGTCATCGACGCCGAGCGCCCGGGCCACGGCGACCAGCGCAATCAGGCGCAGGACGACCGTGACGACGTGACCGCCGGCCAACCAGCCGGTGGACGCCCACCACCCGAGCGGCGCACGAGCGGTCGACGGGGCCACCGTCACCGGCGCTTCGCCCTCGCGCGACCGACCACGTGGGCCAAGAGTCCGGCTGCTGCGCCGAGCGGCGCATACCAACTGAAGGCGACGTGGAGGGCGGCCAGCGGCGCCGTCTGTCGTACCGAACCCATTGCCCGGTAGGCGGCGGCCAAGAACGGCCCGTTCAACGCGAGCCAGGCCACGAGTCCGAGCCCGGCGACAGCGGCCGGGATCCAACCGCCGCCGACAACGACAGCCATTGTTGCCACCAGAGCGGTCCATGCGGCCAGCGACGAGAGAATTGCCCGAGGGGCGACCGCCAACTCCGGCCGAAACGAGCGGCTGCGAAGCGCGGCATCGACCCACGGGATCGCGCGGTGCACCAGATCGGTTCGGATGAGACCGGCCACCGTGAACGGCTTGTGATGAAGGGCCTGAGCTCCGGGTACGACACGGACGCGGTGGCCCGCTTCGGTCAAGGCGTAGCCCAGCCGGATGTCCTCGACGTCGGCGAACCGGATCGCTCGCTCCGGAAACCCACCGACCGCATCGAAGGCCTCCGCCCGTACCGCACCGAAGCCGGCCCAAAAGGTCGCCACCTCGGGCTGCGACCGCTGGTGGGTGAAATGGTGCAGGAAGTTCTTGTAACGGGTGGCGGCGCCTCGCAGGCCGGTGGGCGGGAGGGCGGTGTAGCTACCGAAGGCCGCGTCGTACCCGGGCGCCAGACCGGTGAGGAGAACATCGATCGAGCCCGGCTCCGGTTCGACATCGGCGTCGATGAAGACGAGACGATCGCCCGACCCGTGCCGCCGACCCTCGTTGCGGGCCACCGCCGCTCCGCCTCGCTGCTTGCGGCGCACGACGATGTCGGCCAGTCCCTCACAGCATTCGACCGTGGCGTCGGTCGACGCATCGTCGACCACGATGAGTTCGAGCTGTTCGGACGTCGCCTCGCGAATACTCTTCAGACACCGCCGCAACACCGGGGCTGCGTTGTAGGCCGGCACAATGACGGTGATCACGTTGCCACCATCGACCCGCGCCGACGAGGTGCCGTCGCCTCCGGCTGGGGCCGTACTGCGGAGATCGGCACGTTGTGCAACAGCCAGAGCGCGACCACGACCGGCAGGGCGTACTTCGACCACGGAAACGACTTCATCAGCATCACCGCGTGCGTCCAGACGATGATCGCGCTCAGCGACCGCTCGGTGAAACGGGCGGCACCCAGAATGGCCAACGCGAGGAACACCGCTGAAGCAGCGGTCGTCGTGAGCGAGAGCTCGTTGAATCCCCACATGCTCGACGCGGCATCGAACGGAAACAGCGCGCTCGTCACGATCACCCCGGCAACCGCCACGGTGTGCCGAGTTCGCCACCGTCGCGAAACCAGACTGGTCGCCGGCGAGATCACGATCTCGGGCAGGACGAAGAAGAGGCCCATCGCGCTGAGGAAGAACAACCCGGCTTGGGGATCGAGCGCAAAGAGGCTCTGCTGAACCTCGGGGACGTGTCCGATCTTGGTCTGGGCGGCCTCGCTCACCAGCCCACCAAACACCGCGAACCAGCCGAGAAGCGTGGCCGCGGCCACCCCGTAGGGCAGGGCGAAACGGCGAACGAAGCCCATGGGATTCTGACGAAACCGAACCCCGGGCTCCGGGCGCCACAGCTCCCAGAGCACCAGAGCCACCGGGAAGGCGACCGAGTACTGCCGAGACGCGATGGCCAAGATGAACCAGATCGCGGCCGGCCAATGCCGCCCTTTGTCATGAGCGAGCAATCCGAGCACGACGAACAGGATCGCCACCAGGTCGGTGTAGGCCACCGTGGCCGACCGCAAGAAATGTGGCATCACGAGCAGGCCGGCGGCCGCCTGCAACGAGGTGAGGGTGTCGATCCGGCGGCGCACGACAATCATCGCGACGGCGGCCGCACAAAGGGCGACCACCAAACGGGGCGCCCACAAGCCTCCGCCAATGCGCTCGGCAACGCCGAACACGTAGATCGACAACGGCGTGTTCAAGAGCGCATACCCGTCGATGCGATCGGCGATGCTCACCGAAGAATCGGTCAGGAGTTGCCAGGCCGGCCGGAACAGGACCTCGTCACCGTAGATCGGCCGATTGAAGCCAGATGGCAGAAAGAACCGGACCAGGAACTCGCCGAGCCCGACGACGATCATCGCCACGAGCACCGGCTGCAGGCGCGATGGACGCGCCAGTGCCTCGACGCTGAACCGCGACGAATTCATGGGTCGCGGGTCGCCGCGACCACCACCTTCCATAGCTCCTGGATACACCGATAGGTGTATCCCGTACCAATGGCGAACTCGGGTTTCAAAAGGCCTAGAACGGCTTGTCGCCGACGATGGTGACCCGCTCGACCCGGCGGTGGCCGGGGAAGAAGTCGTTCGTGGCGTAGTGCTGGGTACACCGGTTGTCCCACATCGCGAAGGAATCGACCTCCCAGCGGAACCGACACTGGACCGACGGGTCGAGTATCGCCCGCTCGAGGTGGTTGATGATCTCGACGCTTTCCTCCGGCGAGACGTCCAGGAT
>JABDJW010000217.1 GCA_013002375.1 Acidimicrobiales bacterium
GCCGAGCTCACCGCGCCCGAACAAGTCGACGCGGTCGCCGCCTTCGTGGCCGAGGTCGCCGGCCGGTCCGAGATCGACCGGTTGTCCACCGAGGGCCCGAGCGACAAGCGCGGCGTCGCCACCGGCACCAATGTGGTGAACCCGGTCACCGGGGACGCCATCCCGCTCTACTTGGCCGACTACGTGCTGACCACGTACGGCACGGGTGCGATCATGGCAGTGCCGGGTCAGGATCAACGCGACTGGGAGTTCGCCACCGCCCACGGCTTGAACATCGTCCGCACCGTTCAGCCGCCCGACGACTTCGACGGTGAGGCCTACGTCGGCGACGGTCCGGCGATCAACAGCGCCAACGATCGTCTCGATCTGAACGGCCTCGGGGTCGCCGAAGCCAAGGCCAAGGCCACCGATTGGCTTGCGGCCGAGAACATCGGCACCCGCAAGGTGAACTTCCGCCTGCGCGACTGGTTGCTCAGCCGCCAGCGCTACTGGGGATGCCCCATTCCGATGATCTATTGCGAGGCCTGTGGCACCCTGCCGGTGCCCGAGGATCAACTGCCGGTGCTCTTGCCCGACGACATCGAGTTCAAGCCCAGCGGCCAATCGCCCCTGGTGTCCCACGAGGGCTTCCTCAACACGACCTGCCCGGGCTGTGGCGAACCGGCCCGGCGGGAGACCGACACGATGGACACCTTCGTCGACTCGTCGTGGTACTTCCTCCGCTTCGCCGACCCGACCAATGATGAGCTGCCGTTCGCGATCGAGGCGGTCCAGAAGTGGCTGCCGGTCGGCCAGTACATCGGCGGCGTCGAGCACGCCATCCTGCACCTGATGTACGCACGGTTCTTCACCAAGGCCTTGAGCGATCTGGGCTACGTGCCCAAGACCCTGCGCGAGCCGTTCCAGCGACTGTTCACCCAGGGCATGGTGCGCATGGGCGGCTCCAAGATGTCGAAATCCAAGGGCAACCTGGTGGCGCCGGAGGAGATCATCGCGACCAAGGGGGCCGACGCCCTTCGGCTGGCGATCCTGCAGGTCAAGCCACCGGCCGAGAATGTCGACTGGGAGGACTTCCAGCTCGATGGCTGCTCGCGTTATCTCAACCGGGTGTGGCGCCTGGCCGTGCCCGACAGCGAGGTCGTGGGTTCGGTCCGCGAGGGCGAACCGACCGACGCCGATGCCGCGATCGATCGGGCGACCCATGCCCTGATCGCCCGGGTGACGGGCGATTTCGAACGCTGGCAGTACAACACCGCGGTCGCGGCCTACATGGAGTTCACCAACGACGTCTACCGGTACGTCCAGACCGACCAAGGTCCGCACGGCCCGACCCTCGACTTCGCGGTGTCGACGCTGTTGAAACTGCTGGCTCCCGCGGTGCCCCACCTGGCCGGCGAGTTGTGGCAACGGCGTACGGGAGGCGACATCCACGCCGAGTCGTGGCCCGAAGCCGATCCGGCCAAACTGGTGGTCGACACGGTGACGATGGTCGTCCAGGTCAACGGCAAGGTACGGGACAAGATCGAGGTCGACGCCGGCATCGACGAGGGCGCCGCGATCGCCCTGGCCCTGGGGTCGGCGAAGGTGGCGTCGTACCTCGATGGGGGCGAGCCGAAGAAGACCATCGCCCGGCCGCCCAAGCTCGTGAACCTGGTGGTCTGAGTGTCGGAGGCGGGTTCCGATACCAACGCCGCGTTCGTCGCGGCCGATCGATCGCCCGATGGTGATCCGTCGGGTCGGTGGATCCTGGTGCGCGGCCGGGACGTCCTGCTCGGCGACGATGGTTTCCCGGCCTCCGCGCCACTTCCACATCGGGCTCCGGTCTTTCTCGGGTATCTGCACGGCGAGGCGGTGTGGGCGGCCGAGGTCGATCAGGCTGTGCTCCAGGGCGCCGAAGCCGACGCGCCGGCCAACTTTCGATTCGTCGATCTCTATTCGTTGCACGCCGAAGTGGGGCACGAGCAGTGGCTCGTCGGTGGCCGCGCCGTTCAGCTCGTCGACTGGCAACGCGATCATCGGTATTGTGGCCGCTGCGCGACCGAAACCCAGCCGGCGTCGGGCGAACGGGCTTTCGTGTGTCCGTCGTGCGGCTTGCTCAGCTATCCGAGGCTGTCGCCGGCCGTGATCATGGCCGTGCACCGCGACGACGAGATCCTGCTGGCTCAAGGCGTCCGGTTCCGGGGGCCGATGTACAGCGTGCTGGCCGGCTTCGTCGAGGCCGGCGAGACGATCGAGGATTGCGTCCGCCGCGAGGTGCAGGAGGAAGTCGGTCTCGAGATCGGCCAACCGCACTACTTCAGCTCCCAACCGTGGCCATTCCCGAACTCGCTGATGTTGGGCTTCTTCGCCGAGTACGTCGGCGGCGACATCACGCCCGACCCCACGGAGATCGCCGATGCGCAGTGGTTCCGGTACGACGACCTACCCGCCGTGCCGCCGTCCATGAGCATCGCCAGCCGGCTGATCGACGAGTTCGTGCAGCGCCGCCGCTCGACCTGAGCAGCGGCGATCTTTTCCCCTCTCGGCCCGATTGGATTCCGATGCGTCAGGCCGGCAACTCGCTGCTAGCTTCGTGATCCATGAGCGACGGGACTGCCGCCAACTGGCACCCTGACCCATACGGGCGGCATCAACTTCGGTATTGGGACGGGACCACCTGGACCCGACAGGTGATCCGCGATCTGTCGAGCGATGAGGCCTTCTTCATGAGCGACTCACCGTTCTTCGACATCCTCAGCGAAGACTTCGACGACTTCAACGAAACCAGCTGATCCCATGCCACTCACCTCGACTTCGTCGCGCCTGAGAGCCGGTTTCGCGATAGTGGTCATCGGCGTTCTGTTCGCCACCGGTTGCGCGAACGACGACCTCGAGGCCGAGCGCGCCGAGGAACTGGCTCGGACCTGCCTCAGTATCGGTGAGCGTCGTCTGGCCGACGAGCTCGATCGCGGCGCCCTCCCCGGTCCCGATCGCTTCATGGCCGCGCTGGCCGATGTCGAGGGGCGCCGCTCGGGCGCGGCGACCATCCGTGCGCTGTGCCAGCCCCGTGCCCTGGTGGACGATCGATGACCGACACGGTTCGCGACCTGGACGCGGCGGTCGCGCCCCGCTCGATCGTGGCCCGTCCCGCGCCGTGGACGGAGCCCGCGCTCCTCCGGGCCGTCGGGGCGTTTCTGCTCGGTTGCTATGCGGTCGGCCTGCCGTCCTATGTCTGGCTCCGGGGTGTCCCGTTCGAGCGCGAGCAAGTGCTCGTGCTGTTGTTGGTGGCGGTCGTCGGCGTGGTGCTGGTGCGCGGCGGCAGCCTGACCGACGTGCGACGGGCGGCCCGTGACTGGGCGGTTTTCGGTCTGCTCTTCGCCGCCTATGACCTGACCCGCGGGGTGAGCGACACACTGGGTATGCCCGTGCTCGAAGCGGTGCCCATCGAGATCGACAAGATGCTCTTCGGTGCGGTGCCCACGGTCGAGCTTCAGAACCGACTCGGGCCGTTCAGCGGTGAGCGCTGGTGGGAGGGCCTGATCAGCATCACGTACGTGTCGCATTTCATCGTGCCCTATGTCCTGACCGCGGTGTTGTGGGTCCGGAAGCGGGCGACGTGGCGGGCCTGGATCGTGCAGTTCAGCACCCTGACCGTCGCCGGTCTGGCCACCTATATCCTCGCCCCGACCAAGCCACCCTGGCTTGCGTCGCAGGACGGTTTGTTGCCTCCGCTCGAGCGCACGGCGGCCCGCGGCTGGCGCCGGTTCGATCTCGAGATCGCGGAGCGCCTGGTCGACAAGGGCCAGGTCGGGGACGTCGTCAATCTGGTCGCCGCATTACCTTCATTACACGCCGCCTACGCCTTGCTGTTCTCGGTCTTCCTGTGGCGTCGGGTGGGCTGGTATTGGCGACCGGCTCTGGCTGCCTATCCGCTCGTGATGGCGTTCGGGTTGGTCATCAGCGGCGAGCACTACGTCTTCGATGTGCTCGTGGGCTGGTTCTACGTCGTCGCCGTCGTCGTCCTGTGGCACCGGGTCTCCCGACGGCCCGACGTTGCCGACTGGGTGCGATCGTGACTCCGGCGGCGGGCGCAGTCGCCCCGCCGCACTCTGCCGATCCCGAATCGCTCCCGCCGCCGCTGCGGGCCGAGCGCACCCCGACGCCGCCGCCGGTGTGGTGGGTTGTGGGTTTCGTCGTGACCGGCGTCCTCGTCTCCCGCGGGTTGTGGCTGGATCGACCGAATGGGCTCGTCTTCGACGAAGTCTTCTACGCCAGCGATTCGCTCGACCTCATGACTCGTGGCGTCGAGCGAGGTTCGCCGTCGCATCCGCCGATGGGGAAGTGGATGCTCACGCCGGGACTCGCGTTGTTCGGATTCACCCCGTGGGGCTGGCGGATCGTGCCGCTGTTGGCCGGCGCATTGGTCGCCGGCCTGGCCGCGTGGACCGGATGGCGGGCCACCGATCGAGTGCTCGGCGCGGTGATCGCCGGCCTGGTGGTCGCCGTCGACGGCGTCGCGATCGTCACCGGGCGGCTGGCACTGCTCGACGGACTGGTCGCACTCTGGACGACCGCCGCATTGGCGATCCTCGTCGTGATGGTCCGGGCGCCACTCGATCGGCCCCTTCAGCGCCGCCTGCGTTGGGCCCTGGCCGTCGTGCTGGGGCTCGCCATCGCGACCAAGTGGAGCGCGGTCCTGCTCTTCCCGGTGGCCGGCGTCGTGATTCTCACCATCGACGCTCGGCTGCCCGCCAAGCTGGCGCGGCGATCCGTCGCCGGAGCCGCGCTCTTGCTCGTCGTATTGCCCGCGGCAATCTACGTCGGTAGCCACGCCGGGTTCTTCGCCAACTATGAACACACTGCGGCGGCTCGCCAGGCCTGCGCCGCCGGCGACTGCGGCACCGGAGCGTTCGATCGGGTGCAAGGGTTCTTGGCCCATCACGAACGAGTGGTCGACTATCACCGCGACCTCGAGCCCAGCCATTCCGATGTTGCGTCGTCGTGGTCGTGGTTGGCGCAGACCAACGCGGTCAGCGTCTTCGAGAAACGTTGCACCGACGGGCTGGCCGAGTTCGCCACCGATTCCGATGGGGTCTGTTCGGCCGGCGACGGCGAGGCATGGGTGCTGGTGGCGGGTAATCCACTGTTGTGGGTCATGGGAACCGCCGCCGTGCTGGCGCTGGCCTATCGGGCGCTGCGCCACCGCGACGGACTTGCGCTCCTCGTCGTCGCGATCGCGCTGGGCTACTGGTTGCCCTGGGCCGTCTCGGCGCGCGCGGCCTATTCGTTCTACGGCGCGCCGCTCGTGCCGGTGATGGGCGTGGCGTTGGCGGTGGCCGTCACCGCAGTGCCGCGCCGGGTACAGCGCTGGTGGCCGGTGCTGACGCTGCCGGCGGTGCTGCTCTCGGTCGCGTTGTGGCCGGTCTGGACCGGTGGTCACCTCGGCGACGGGTGGTATGACCGCACGGTGGTGCAGACCGTGCTCACCGACGCCTGGACCGATTAGCCCTCGGTGCGCAGGGCCCTGAGTTCGCCAAGGAATTCGGGCAGGGCGTCGGCCTCGATGCGGGTGCTGAATTGCAGGCGATCGAGCAATGAGCCGTAGCGGTCGTGCACGAGTCGGGGCAACTGGGTGACCGGTCCCTGCACCGCGAACTGATCGAGGATCTCGTCGGTGATCTTGTCGGCCATCTCGACCCACTGGCCCTGCTTCGACATCGCGTTGAGTTCGGGCTGGAGACCGTCCCACCCGTGGTGTTCGAGCACGCCCGCGTAGGCCGGGGTGGAGCCGTAGAACGCCAGCTGTTGACGAATCGGCTGCGCGTTCTCAGCTCGCTCGGCGTCGGTCTCGCCGGGCACGATGAACACCGGCATCGACACGTCGAGATCGGAACGCGTCCGGCCCGATGACGCCAGCCCGGCTTCGAGCGCCGGCAACGTGATGGCCTCGAAATAGCTCGCCGTGGTGAAGGCGTGAGCGATGAACCCGTCGGCGACTTCGCCGGCCACCTCGGTCATCAAGGGGCCGACCCCGGCGAGGTAGACCTTCGGGCGGGCGAACTCGGTCATGGCCGGCGTGAACATGGGTGTCATCAGAGTGTGCTGGTAGAACTCGCCCCGGAATTGCAGGGGCGTGCCGTCGTACCAGTTGTCCCAGATCGCATGCATCGCCTGGATGAGCTCACGCATACGGGCGGCCGGTTTGGACCAGGGCATCGAGAACCGTTTGGTGATGTGCGGCTTGATCTGGCTGCCCAGCCCGAGCACGAATCGGCCCTTGGTGAACTGCTGGAGATCGAACGCGGTATTGGCGAGGGTCATCGGCGAGCGGGCGAACGCCACGGCAATGCCCGTGCCGAGCTGGAGTCGCTCGGTGCTGGCGCCCGCTGCGACGAGCGGCAGGAACGGATCGCTGGCCAGCTCGGCGACCATGCCGCCGTCGTAGCCGAGGGCTTCGAGGTGAGCGGCCTGGGCACCCGCGTCGGCAATGGTGGCGGGAATGGCGCCGTCGATTCTCAAGGGATGGTCTCCGGTGTGGTCGTGATCAGTCCTGATCGCGCAGGAACTGTTGGAACTCGGCGGCCAGGTCCTCCCCGGTCGGGATATCGGCCTCTGGGGTCTGGCTGTCGAAGGCTTCCTCGAGCTGGCGCAGCATTTCGAGGTGTTCCTCGTTGCCGGCGACCAGGCCGTCGATGCGATTTCGGTTGGCAATCGCTTGCTCGCGCAGCTCGGTCTCGTCGAAGGTGAGGCCGGCGACTTCCTGGAGGCCTTCGAGCAACGCCACCGCCGCCGCCGGGTTCGGCATTTGGGTGAGGTAATGGGGCACCTGGGCCCAGAGCCCGATCGCGGGTCGACCGGCCTGTGCGGCCTCGTACTCGATCGCGGCTTGGAGGCCGGCGGGTACGTCGAGGGTGGCCCGGGTGAAGGAGTGGCTGTGGATCAGTGCCGGGTCGCTGGCGGTGCACGCCAGGCGGGACGGACGGGTGTGGGGGAGCGCGGCCGGGTAGGCGCCGAGGCCGATGACCATCACCGCATCGATCTTCTCGATGAGCCAGAGCACGGTTTCGATGAACGCGCCCCAGAGGTGATCGGGTTCGACGCCGTGCACCAGTACGACATCGTGGCCCTTGTCGTCGCGCAAGGCCGAGACCTGGATGCTGGGCCAGCTGAGGTGATCGCTGACCCCGTCGACGACATGCAGGATCGGGCGCCGGGCGCGGTGGTCGAGCAGGAGATCGGTGTCGAACTCGCCGATGGTCGTGCTCGGTTCGTTCAGCAGGTGTTCGACGACGGTGAGCCCGCCATGGCCGGCATCGATCCAACCCTCCAGGTGGATCAGCAGGGTTGGTCGTTCGAGCTCGGGGAGTTCGAGGTGGCTGTAGAGCTCGGGAATCATCGGTGTGACTCCAATCGTTCGGCCGCGAGTTGGGCCAGATCGATCACCCGGTCGCCCATGGCATCGAGATCGGGATGTTCCGAACCCATCACGTTGGCTTTGTAGCGCGAGTACACGCCCTCCAGGATGCAGGCCAGCCGCCAGTAGGAAAACGCAGTGAAGTAGTCGATTTCGGCCATGTCGCGTCCGGTGGCGTCGGCGTACCAGCCGAGGAGTTCGTCGCGGGTGGCGAACCCGGGGGCCAGGGTCGGGGCATCGTCGAGTGGCTGGGTGGAGTCGCCGGCCTGGACCCAATAGACCATCAGTAGTCCGACGTCGGCCCGGACATCGCCGAGCGTGCACAGTTCCCAGTCCAAGACGGCAGCGACCTTGGCGTCCGCACCGATCATGCAGTTGTCGAGCCGATAGTCGCCGTGCACGATGCCGGCGTCGCCCTGCGGCGGAATGGCGTCGGCGAGCCGATCGTGCACCTCGCCGATCAGCGGTATGTCGCGCAGCTTCGATTTCTCGAATTGGCCGCTCCAGCGTCGGAGCTGTCGGCCCACGTAGTCCTCGGTCTTGGCCAAGGTGTCGAGCCCGACCGACGCCGGCGTGATCGCATGGAGTCGGGCCAGCACTTCGATGAGATCGCGGCTCGTGGCGTAGCGCTGTTCGGGGGTGAGGAACTCGGCCGCGGTGCTCTGATTGCGAAGCACGCCACCCTCGACGAACTCCATCACGTAGAACGGGGCGTCGTTCACGGTTTCGTCGGTGCAGAGCCCGATGAGCTTCGGCACCGGAACGCCGCTGTCCTGGAGGGCCTCGATCAGGCGATGTTCGCGACTCATGTCGTGGGCGCTGGCCAGAACGTTGCCCAACGGCGGACGGCGCAGCACCCACCGACGTCCGTCGGTGGCCGTCACCGTGTAGGTGAGGTTGGAGTGGCCGCCGGTGATCAGGTCGTAGGTGAGCGCATCGGGGCCGTCGTCGAGGCCGTCGATGTGGTCGTTCAGCCAACCGTGGACGGCGGTGCGATCGATTCCCGCAATGTCATTCATCGCGCATGACGCTAGTCGCGCCGCTCGGGGCAGCCGTACCCATAAGCTCTAGCCATGGCCGATGTCACCGATGCAACTTTTCAGACGGCAGTCATGGAGCGCTCGCTTCAGGTGCCGGTCGTCGTCGACTTGTGGGCGCCGTGGTGCGGTCCGTGCAAGACCCTGGGGCCGATGATCGAACGGATCATCGCCAACACCAACGGTCGGGTCGAGTTGGCCAAGGTCAACGTCGACGAGAACCCGCAGGTCGCCCAGGCCTTCCAGGTGCAGTCGATCCCCGCGGTGCACGCCATCTCCGGCGGGCAGGTCGTCGACAGCTTCATGGGTGCGGTTCCCGAGGCCGAAATCCAAGCGTTCGTCGACAAGCTGCTCGGCGACGCGCCCGACGCCCCCGATCCCATCGATCAGCTGGTCGAGGCCGGCGACGTCGAATCGCTCCAGCAGGCCCTCACCATGCAACCCGATCACCCCGGTGCGGTTGTCGCCTACGCCAAGAAGCTGGTCGAAGCGGGCCAAGCCGACGATGCGCTCTCGTTGCTCGAACGCATCCCCGAATCCCTCGAAGTCCGCCAGGTCGCGGCGATGGCCCGCACCGGTGGAGCCGGCGTCGACGACTACGAAGCCACGTTCACTGCGCTGTTGCCGAAGGTGAAGACCGACGATGAGGCCCGTCAGCAATACGTCGACCTCCTCGACCTGCTGGGGCCGGACGATCCTCGTACGGCGGAGTTCCGTAAGAAACTCACCAACGCGCTGTACTGAGCACCGGCGTTGAACTTCATCTCGTCGATCGGTGCCCGGCCGGACGCCGGTCGCGATCCGCATCGAGGCCGGCTGCATCTGAGTGCGCCGATCTGTGAGCACAGTCTGGTCAAGGCGAGCGCCCTGATGCTCCTGGCCGACATGACCTCGGGTATCGCGGCCGACCTCGACGATCCCGAGCATTGGCATTTCACCACCGACTGTTCGCTTCGGCTCAACGCCGTCGCTCCAACCGGGCATGTCGAGGCCGAGTTGCGACCGTTGCGTCGGGGCCGAACGACCTGGGTCGACGAGGTCGATTTCTTCGACGGAGCGGGCACGAATCTGGGTCTGTGTCAGATCGGTTTCTCGGTCTCCCCGCTGCTCCCGGACGGGCCGCCCAAGCCCGACACCTCGTTTGTCGTCGAGCAGTTGTTCCAGATGGACTTCTCGCCGCTGGCTGCGCCCTTGGCGCCGGCTGCCGGCATCGAGGTGCTCGACGCAGCTGGCGGCGTGCTTCGCTTGGAGATTCGCGACGAACTGCGGCAGCCGGCCGGTTTTCTGCAGGGAGCGATCGTCACCCTGCTCGGCGAGCAGGCTGCGATCGTCCGGGCCGAGACCGACGGCCGGCCTCACGTTGTGGTCGATATGGACATGCGGTTCCTGGTCGGCGCGATGGTCGGTCCGATGCAAACCACCGCCCGGCCGGTGGGTGCGCCCGGCGCCGACGGCGGTCGAGCGATGGCGGTCGAGTTGGTCGATGTCGGACGCGATCGGGTGACGACGACCTTCCTGGTTCGAACCCGGCCCGTCCCGCGGTAGACCGGTCGTGAACAAACCCCGATAGGGTCAGGGACACCTGGCTTCCCCTCCTGGTCTCACCATGAGGACGTGCCATGGTTCTTCACCCTCCCAGCCGCGACGCAGCCGCGCCCGGTGTGCCGCACCGCGATCCCGTCTCGCCGGCCGACGAGCCCGCTGCGCCATTCGGGCACATCGCCGAGTCGGCGCCCGATCCCCTGACCGTGCTTCGCAACCCTCCGCCGCGACGGCCGTTCGGTGAACGGTTCCGCGAGATCCGGCCGCCGTCGATCGGGGCAACGTCGGGGGTCGGCCGGCTGATCATCCCCGTGTTCGGGGCGGCGGCGGTGCTGGCCATGTTGTGGTGGTTCGTGCGTCCACCGGCGGCGCCGGTCGAGGCGCGACTACCGATCGCCGCAGTACCCGAGCGTACCGTCGGTGATCCGATCACCCTTCCAACGGCAGGGTCGGCCGCCGAGGGTGAGCTGGGCCTCGAGCTCACCGTGCATGTGGCCGGCGCGGTGCGCTCTCCAGGGTTGTACCGGGTCGTCCCCGGCAGCCGGGTCGACGACGTCATCGCCGCGGCCGGCGGACTCGGGCCCGATGCCGACATCGACCGCATCAACTTGGCTGCACTGGTCACCGATGCTGAGCGCGTCTACGTCCCCCGTATCGGTGAAACTGCGCCGGCCGTCGTCGGCGGGGCCGGGCCGGGGTCGGACTCCGGCCCGGTCCGGCTGAATCAGGCCACCGCGACCGAACTCGAATCGCTTCCCGGGGTCGGCCCGGTCACCGCTGGTGCGATCGTCGCCCACCGCGAACGGCACGGTCCGTTCGCCTCGATCGATGGGCTGCTCGATGTGCAGGGCATCGGCGAGGCCAAGCTCGAGTCGTTGCGCGAGCTCTTGGTGTTGTGACCAACCGCCAGGTCTTCTGGGTTGCGGCCGCGACCTGGGTGGGAGCGTGGTGGGGCGCCGCCGTGCCGGTCTTCGTCCCGGTCGCACTGATCCCAGTCGCGTTGCTCTGGCGCCGCGGGTCGGTCGGGCTGGTCGCGCTCCTGTTGTTCGTGGCCTGGCATGCCGATGGGCCGGCGACCACGCCCGGCCCAGTCGCGAGCGGGTCGATCGACACCGTCGCCGTGCTGGCGACCGACCCGAGACCGGTGGGACGGTCGGTGTGGGCCGAAGCCGACGTCGACGGTCGGCGAATGCAGTTACGGGCCGGCGATGCAGTCGCAACCTCACTGCGCGAGCGTCTGGCCGGCGAGCGCCTCGCGTTCCGGGGGCGCATCAGCGCAGTGGCGGCCGATGATCTCTATCTGACCCGCCGGGGGGTCGAGGGCATCATCCAGCTTCGGTCGGTGCAGTGGTGGCAGGCCGGCAGCCCCGCATCGCGGCTGGCCAACGGTCTGCGTCGGTTGATCTCATCGGGAGCTTCATCGCTCGACGCTGATCAACACACGTTGTTCACCGGTTTCGTGATCGGCGACGATCGTCAGCAACGGGCCCTGGTGACGGACGACTTTCGAGCGTCGGGGCTGGGGCACCTTCTGGCCGTGTCGGGGTCGAACGTGGCGTTCCTGCTCGCCTTGCTCGCTCCTGCACTCGAACGGCTGATCTTCCGGTGGCGAGTTCCATCGGTGTTCGCCGCCCTGGCGTTCTTCGCCCTGGTGACCCGTTTCGAGCCTTCGGTCCTTCGGGCCACGGCGATGGCCGGTTTGGCCGCAGTGGCCGCCGGAGTCGGACGGCCCAGCGATGGCCGACGGGTGTTGGCGCTCGCTGTCGCCGGATTGGTGTTGGTGCAGCCCGGATTGGTGCATCAGGTCGGATTCCAGCTCTCCGTGGCCGCGTCGGCCGGCATCCTGATCGGCGCAGCCCCATTGGCTGCTCGAATACCGGGCCCCCGGGTGGTGGGCACCGCGATCGCGGTCACCGTGTCGGCTCAGCTGGCGGTCGCGCCGCTTCTGCTGGCTACCTTCGGTCCGGTGCCGCTCGCTTCGGTCCCGGCCAATCTGCTGGCCGCTCCGGTCGCCGGTCCGATTTCGGCGTGGGGCCTGACCGGTGGGGTCGTGGCCGGGGCGCTCGGCGGCCGAGCAGCATCAGTGCTGCACTGGCCGACCTCGATGCTCCTGGGCTGGGTCGAGTTCGTGGCCCGCCGCGCCGCTTTGGCCCGGTTTGGCCAACTCGGCGGCTGGCACCTCGCCGGGTTGGCGGTGGCGTTCGCGCTCGGCTTCCTGGCCCGCTCCCGCTCGATCCGGTGGTCGGTCGGGTTGCGCCGCGGTGCGCTCTCGTTGACGGCGATCGCCTTGCTCGCCCCAGCGGTGGCGCTGACCCGACCGGTCTACGGCCGAACGGTCGCCGACGGGGTGGTCGTGTGGCGGGCCGACGTCACGGTGCTGTTGATCGAGCGTGGCGTCCGCTCGACCGATGCCTTGGCGGCCGTGCGTCAGTCCGGCGTCGAGTCGATCGAGGTGCTCGTCGTACGAGATCGAGACACGAACACCGCGTCCCTGGCCGCCGCGCTGGCCGAGCGCTACCGGATCGGCCTGATCGTCGCCCCCGAGGGGCATCGAGTTCCCGGCGCGGTCGCGGTGACCGAACCCCAGACCCGGGTCGTCGGGTCGTGGCACGTCGAGCTCGAACCGGCGGGGACCGCTCTGCTGGGGTCGGTGGTGGTGCCGCACCGAATTGGGTAGCCGGGCCGCATCGCGTCGGCCGGCCGCTGGTAGGTTCACCCTGATGTTGGAGAGCAGCCGGTGATTGTCGAGCTGGGCCGGGGCTATCGCTACGACGTCACCACCCGAGCGTTGGTGATGGGCATCCTCAACCGCACGCCGGATTCGTTCTACGACGGCGGCGAGTACTTCGACTTCGACGCCTTTCTGCGGAAGGCCGAGGCGCTGATCGCCGATGGCGCCGACTTCCTCGATGTCGGCGGCTCGAAGGCCGGCCCCGGGCCCGAGGTCACCGAGGCCGAAGAGATCGACCGGGTGGTGCCCGCGATCGAGGCCCTCCGCGCTCGATTCGACCTCCCGCTTTCGGTGGACACCTTTCGGGCGTCGGTGTTCGACGAGAGCTGCAAGGTGGGGGCGACCATCGGCAACGACATCAGTGGATTCGCCGATCCTGCGTTCTTGGCCGTTGCGGCGCGGCACGAGGCCGCCGTCGTTGCGTGTCACGTGCGGCTGGCGCCGCGGGTACCGGACCCCGAACCGATCTTCGACGATGTTGTCGCCGAGGTCCGTGGGTTCTTGGCCGAGCGGGCCCAGTGGGCGCTCGATGCCGGTATCCCATCCGAACGAATCATGGTCGATGCCGGCCTCGACTTGGGGAAGACGCCGGCGATGTCCACCGAGCTCCTGCGCCAGAGCGACGACTTGGTGAGCTTGGGGTTTCCCGTGTTCCTCTCCGCCTCCAACAAGGGGTTCCTCGGCGAGCTGGTGCAGGCCGACGTGGACGAACGCCATATCGCCACGATGGCCGCCCACAGCCTGGGCATCGCGCTCGGCTGTCGTATCCTGCGCAGCCACGATGCCCGGGGAAACCGGCGTATTGTCGAGATGATGCACGAGATCCTCTCGGCCCGGCTCGCCCCAACCGCCCGGATGAACGGAGCACCGCGATGAGCGGTCATTCGGTCCGGCTCATCAAAGGCGGCGACGACGTCGTGCGCGCCAACGCGGTCCGCGACGCGGTCAAGGCGGCAGTGGGCGAGGCCGACCGCAGCTTGGTGCTCGAGGAGCTCACGGAGGACACCTACCGGGTCGAGGAGCAACAGTTCGAGATCGCCCGCCTCGTCGACGCCGCGCAGACGCCACCGTTTCTCACCGACTACCGAGTCGTCGTCGGGCGCCATCTCGGCGTGTTCCCCAAGGCCGATGACGTCGCCGCGTTGGTGGCGTACCTGGGGGCCCCGCTCGAGTCGACCCGACTGGTGTTGGCGTGGGAGAAAGCTCCATCGGCGTCGCCCGGTGCCAAGACGCCGGCGGTGCCGAAATCGCTGGCCGCCGCGATCGAAGCGGCCGGCGGTTCGGTGGTCGAGGCCACGGTGCCCGGTGGTCGGGGAGCGGCCCAGTGGCTCGATGCCCAGCTGGCCGAATCCACGATGCAATTCGAGGCCAAAGCCCGCCGGCTGATCGCCGATCAGTTCGGCGAGGATCGCAGTCGCGTCCTGGGCCTCGTCGAGGTGCTCGAATCGGCCTTCGGGTCGGGCGCCGCGCTGGGCCCTGACGATGTGCGCCCCTATCTCAGTGACAAGGGGTCGGTGCCGCCTTGGGATCTCACCGATGCAATCGACAAGGGTGACCCGGCCACCGCCATCGACAAGCTGCATCGCATGATGGGGGCCGGCGACCGCCACGCCTTGCAGATCATGGCTTCGCTCCACACGCACATGGGCCGCATCATGCGGCTCGATGGTGAGGTCGTGCGCGACGAAAAGGCGGCGGCCCAGGTCCTTGGCATGAAGGGGTCGACGTTTCCGGCCAAGAAGGCCATGGCCCAGAGCCGGCGGCTCGGGTCGGACAAGATCCGCCG
>JABDJW010000221.1 GCA_013002375.1 Acidimicrobiales bacterium
GTGGAGGCCCCCTCCCGCGAAGTCGCCGAGCAACTGCAGCAGCGGAACGGGCGGGCCACCTTCGGGCCCGATGGCTCGTATCACGCCGGTCAGCGACTCGTAGTTGAGCGAATGCCCGGCCGACGAGGCGAGCGGACCGTCCTGCCCCCAACCGGTCAGCCGGCCGTAAACCACCTTGGGGTTGCGCTCCCACACCGCTTCGGGGCCGACGCCGAGCCGCTCGACGACACCCGGCCGAAACGATTCGAGCACGACATCGGCCGATGCGGCCAGCCGCAACACTGTCGCGACGCCGTCTGGATGCTTGAGATCGACACCGATCGACCGGCGACCGCGATCCCACGACGAGTAACCCTTGGGCTCGGGGTCAGCCGGAACCTCGCCGGCTCGATCGACCCGAACGACGTCGGCGCCCATGTCGGCCAGCTTGAGCGAGCAGAACGGCAGCGCCCCGAGACCGGCCAGTTCGATCACCCGGACCCCGTGGAGCGGTCCATGCACTGCTTCGTCACTCATGTCGAGCGAAGCTACCGTCTCGACCATGAGCCCACCAGATTCGCCACAACGGTTCACCGGCCCACTGATCACCGCGAACACGCTGCACGCCTTGCTCGCCGCCGACCCGTCGGGCGTCACGGTGATCGATGTTCGGTGGTCATTGGCCGATGGCGCCAAACGGGACGACTACCGCGCCGGCCACCTACCCGGCGCGGTGTTCGCCGACCTCGACACCGACCTGTCGAGCCCGCCTTCGCGCACCGGGGGTCGCCACCCCTTGCCCGACATCGCCACCTTCGCGTCCACGATGCGCCGTCTCGGCGTACGGGCCGAAACACCCGTCGTCGCCTACGACGACGCATCCGGGGCGATCGCGGCTCGGCTGTGGTGGATGCTCGACTGTCTCGGCCACCCGGTTGCGGTCCTCGACGGCGGTCTGGCGTCCTGGCCGGGCTCGCTCTCGACAGAGACCCCCACGCCCCCACCCGGCACCTTCACCGCAACCGAGTGGCCCGAAGCCCGCTTCGTCGATGCCGACACCGCGGTCGTCGCACCGCAACTGATCGACGCCCGCGCCGCCGATCGCTTCGCCGGGCCCGGTCATCCGGTCGCCCCGCGACCGGGCCACATCCCGGGTGCACGAAACGCGCCCTGGGCCGACAACCTCGCCGAGGGGCGCTTCCTGCCGGCCGACGAACTCGCCGATCACTTCCGGCAGATCGGCCTCGACCGCACCCGACCGGTTGTGGCCTATTGCGGCAGCGGCGTGACGGCATGCCACGACCTGCTCGCGCTGCGGCAGGCCGGATTCGACGAGCTGGCGCTCTACGTCGGGTCCTGGTCGGCCTGGGGCGCAGACTCCGACCGGCCGGCCGAGACCGCCAGCGGCAACGACACCGACGACCCATCCTGAGGGGCGGTGGGCCAGACGAGCTCCGCCACGGCCTCGGGAACGCCGGGGCGGGCGTAGTAGAAGCCCTGGGCCAGCTGGCAACCGAGATCGCGAAGCCGGTTCAGCTGCTGGAGGTTCTCCACCCCTTCGGCGACCACGTCCACGCCGAGATCGCGAGCGAGGGCCAAAACCATCGACACGATGGGCGTCTCGATCTCGGTGTCTTCCAGCTCGCCCATGAACGTGCGATCGATCTTGATCAGGTCGATGGGGAAGCGACGAAGGTAGGTCAGCGACGAGTAGCCGGTGCCGAAGTCGTCGATCGCAATCCGGATGCCCAGATCGCGCAGGTCCTGGAGCGTGCGGGCCGCCCGCTCGAGGTCCTCCAAGAGCACCGACTCGGTGATCTCGAGGGTGAGCAGTGCCGGGTCGGCCGCCGTTCGTTTCAGCACCGATCGGACCGATTCGACGCAGTCGGGGTCGGCCAGTTCGCGACCCGACAGATTGACCGCCATCCGAATGGACTTGTCCGGGTGCGCTGCGGTCCATTGGGCCAGCTGGGTGCAGGCCATGTGCAGCACGTTGCGGCCGAGGCCGATGATCAGATCGGTTTCCTCGGCGACCGGGATGAACTCGCCCGGCGAGACGAACCCGATGTCGGGTCGATGCCAGCGAGCGAGCGCCTCGACCGCCACGATCTCACCGCTGGCGACATCGAAGATCGGCTGGTAGTCGCAGTGCAGGTCGCGGTTCTCGACCGCATGGCGGAGCGCATTGCCGAGTTCGTGCCGGGCCCGGATGCGGTCGCGCATGTCCTCGTCGAACACCTCGATCCGGTTCCGGCCGCTCTGCTTGGCCCGATACATCGCGACGTCGGCGTTGCCGATCATCTCGTCGGTGGTCGACTGTCCGTCGGCGGTCACCACGATGCCGATACTGAAGGAGGTGAAGACTTCTTCACCGTCCAGATGGAAGGGACGGATCGCCGAATCGGCGATCCGGTTGGCAACGATCATCATGTCGTCGGCATCGGTCAGATCGCGCGCCAAAACGACGAACTCGTCGCCGCCGAAGCGAGCGACGATATCGGTCGGGCGCACCGCGTCGCGCAACCGAGACGTGACCGCGCAGAGCAACTCGTCACCGGCCTGGTGCCCCAAGGTGTCGTTGATGAGCTTGAAGCGATCGATGTCCATGAACAGCAGCCCGATGGGACGGGCTCCCTTGCGGACCATCTCCAGCGACTTGGCCAGCTCGGCGTTGATGACATCTCGGTTGGGCAAGCCGGTGAGCGCGTCGTGGTTGGCCTGATGCTCGAGCTTGCGCTCGAACTCCAACCGCTCGCTGATGTCGCGAACCAGGGCGGTGTAGCTGTGAACCGGACCATCGTCGATGCGACTGACCGTCATCAGCACCGGCACCCGGGACCCGTCTTCTTGGATCACCCAGGCCTGCAGACCGGAATGGCCCTGCTGCACCGCCACCCTCAAGACGGCCACGGGGTCGTCGGCGTCGAGTTCGAGGTCGTCACTGGACTCGACCGGCAACACGAAGTCGGTAATCGTCGTGCCGATCAACGTTGCGTCGCTGCGACCGAACGTGCGGTGAACCGCCTCGTTGTAGCCGAGGATTCGACCCTGATCGTCGATCTGCATGATGCCGTCGGCAGCATGTTCGAGGATGGCGCGAATGCGGCTCTCGTTCTCGCGCAGGCGACGGTTGCTGATCTGTAGCTGGCTGGTGCGCTCGGCCTCGTGCCCGGCCAGGTCGACCAGCTCGTCGGTCATGGCGTTGAACGCTCCGGCCAGGGCGCCGATCTCGTCGGACGTCGTCACCGCCACCCGGGTGTTCACATCGCCGGCGGCGATTGCGGCGGCCGCGTCGGTCAACCGGCGGATGGGATGGGTGATCATTCGGGCCACCAGCCAGCTCAGGGCGAGGATGGCCACGGTGGCCATGATCAGTGCAGCCAGGACCGTCGTACGGAAGTCGTCGGCGACCTGCAGGGCTTCGGCCCGGTCGACCTTCACCACCAGACCCCAGCCCGACAGCGGCAGCTGGCGGGTGGTCGCCATGGTGGCCACACCCCGACGGTCGACGTAATCGGCCAACGTGAACTCGACGCTGTTCAGGGCCCGCACCTCGAGCGCTTCGCTCTGCCGCACGTCGATGGTGGTCTCGAACGCCGGCGCACCGCTGAGCCGAGCATTGGCGATGAGCTGCGCGTCGCCCACCGAACCTTCCCGCTGGACGATCAGGATCTCACCGGTCTCGCCCAAGCCGCGATAGTCGTTCGTCAGTTCGTTCAACGACGACAGGTCGACCTCCAACATGACCCGGCCGAGGAGCTCGCCGTCGATGCGGATCGCGCCGTGCGGCACCGACACGGCCGAGCCCTGCGGGCCGACCGCGACGAAGCCGAGGATCTGACCGCGCCGGACCGCTTGCGCCGCGCCGCTCTGGTTCAGCCGGTCGGGGCTCTGATCGGTCGTGGCAATGAACTCGCTGTCGGGGTCGAGAACCGAGACCGAGATGATCGGCCAGTTCACCATCCGGAAGGCGGCCGCTCGGACATCTTGCGCGGTGGTTGCGTCGGGGTTCGCCGCATGGGCTTCGACCGCACGCCGAAGCTCGCGGTCGTTGACGACCTGGCTCACCAGCTGCAGGTCTCGATCCATCTCGGCATCGAGCTGTTGTTCGAGCGCGGAGGCCGTGCCGTTCAAGCGGTCGAGCACTTCGTTTTCGAAGCCGGCGGCTTGGCGTTCGTAGGCCAGCACGCCGAGCAACACCAACGGCAGCACCGAAACCAGCACCAGCGCGGCCAGGATCTTGCTGCGAACCGAAAGCGAACGGTATGCCGACCGACGCGACAGCGCGTCGATGATCCCGTCGTCGGGAGTATCGATCCTCGCTTCAGAACTCACGCGCGCGGCCCTTTCAACACTCCTGTCCATCGGCAGTCCTGGCTCCGCCATGAGCACGAGATGACGTCAATTCCACCGGCTAGGGTTCGTCGTAGAACAGGTTCTACGAGGGAGAGGGCATGCAACTCAGCGACGTCGATCTGCTCGATGCCGACCGATTCTTGGCGCAAGAACACCACGAGATGTTCAAAACATTGCGCCGCGAGGCACCGGTCTACTGGCACGACGAGCCCGAAGGACCCGGGTTCTGGAACATCTGCGCGTATGACGACCTCGTCAGTGTGAACCGTCAACCCGAGCTGTTCTCGTCCGAGGTGGGCGGAATCTCCATCGCCGACATGTTCGCGCCCGATGCAGACGAAAGCGGCGCGAGTGCCGGGTTCGACACCCGGGGCGTGATGATGCTCATGACCGACCCACCGAAGCACACCCGCTACCGCCGTCTGGTGTCCAAGGGCTTCACGCCGCGCATGATCGGCATGATCGAGGACTACCTCCGGCGGAGGGCGGTGTTGATCGTCGACAACGTCATCGAGCAGGGCGAATGCGATTTCGTGGTCGACCTGGCGTCGGAGCTTCCTCTGCAGGCGATCGCCGAGATCATGGGGGTGCCGCAGGAGGACCGTTTCAAGCTCTTCGAGTGGTCGAACAAGATGATCGGCGCCGACGACCCGGAGTACCAGGGTGACCCCGACGAGAGCGCGGGCGCGGCGATGGAGCTCTACGCATACGCCAATGCGCTGGCCAAAGAACGCCGCGAAGATCCGCGCGACGACATCGTCACCACCTTGATCAACGCCGAGATCGTCGATGACGACGGCGAGGTCACCCGGCTGAGCGAGTTCGAGTTCGACGCCTTCATGCTGCTGCTCGCGGTGGCCGGCAACGAGACCACCCGCAACGCAACCGCGCACGGCATGTTGGCGTTGTTCGAGCATCCCGAACAGTTCGAGAAACTGAGGGCCAACCGCGAGGCCGTGCTCGACACCGCCATCGATGAAATCATCCGGTGGGCCACGCCCGTCCTCCACTTCCGCCGCACCGCCACCGCCGATACAACGGTGGGCGGTCAAGCGATCAAGGCCGGGGACAAGGTCGTGATGTGGCACATCTCCGCGAACCGTGACGAGGCGGCCTTCGAGGATCCGTTCCGCTTCGACATCGAGCGCTCCCCCAACGATCACGTCGCGTTCGGTGGCGGCGGTGCGCATTATTGCCTGGGCGCGAACCTGGCCCGGATGGAGCTCCGGCTCATTTTCGACGAGATCGTGCGCCGAATGCCCGACATCGAGATGGCCGGTCCGCCGGAGCGACTGCGCTCGAACTTCATCGGCGGA
Organism: Acidimicrobiales bacterium; assembly: GCA_013002375.1. Taxonomy (GTDB): domain Bacteria; phylum Actinomycetota; class Acidimicrobiia; order Acidimicrobiales; family SHLQ01; genus JABDJW01. The sequence continues at coordinate 5,652 of JABDJW010000221.1, forward strand.
ATCAAGCACCTCCCGGTGCGCTTCACGCCGGGTCCCCGCGTCGCCGGGACGGACCAGACAGAATGACGGCGGTGACCCCTCCGGGGTCAACCTGACACCGACGTTCACTACCTCCTCTCCCGCATGCGTATTCTCCTCACCGGTGGCGACACCTTCATCGGGTCTCACGTGGCCGCGATCCTTCTCGATGCCGGCCATGACCTTCGCCTGCTGACCCCGCGAGTCTCGCCTTGTGAACTCGCGCTCAGCGCCCATGGGTACGACGTCGACGAACTCGAACGCACCGACACCCTGCACCTGATCGAAGGCGACATCACCGACCCCCGCTCGGTCGTCAAGGCCCTCGTCGGCTGTGAGGGCGTCGTGCACCTGGCCGCCCAATCGACCCCCCACTGGGGCCGGCGACGGGCATCGGCCCACACGACCGAGTACATCGTGACCGGCACCCAGAACATCATCAACGCGGCGCTCGATCACGACACCGGCACCGTCTCGATCTGCTCGCCGGTCTCGGTCCTCGCCCCATACACGCGACCCACGATCTCGCCCGATGATCCGACCGGCCCGGGGGAGACGCCACGGCTGCAGGCGTTGGTGGCGGCCGACAACTACGCCCGCCTCCGTCAGGCCGGCGGCGACCCGATCACGATCACCTACACGGCGACGCCGGTCGGGCCGATCGACCCCCAGATGGCCCTGGCCTCCCAGTCGCTTCGCACCTGGTTGACCCGCGCGGTGCCGGTTTCGACCGATGCCCGCACGGCCCTCATCGACGTTCGCGACCTCGGCGCGGTGCTGACCCAGACGGCGACGGCCACGTCCAAACCCCACCGCTACCTGGCGTTTGGCCACCTGGTCGACCTTCGCACCATCGCCGACATCCTCGATCGAGTGACCGGCCACCGCACCCGCAAGGTGCCGATGCCCCGCCTGGCGTTCGACGCGGTCGGCCTGCTCGGCACCACCCAACGACTCGCGGGGCGCGAGGCTCATTACGACCGGCAGCTCATGACCACGCTCTACGAGTGGAAGCCGGGCGACCAGACCCGCATCTACCAGGACTTCGGCATCACTCCACGGCCGCTGGCCGAGACGGTCGCCGACAGCATCAGCTGGCTCGGCGCCAATGGCTTGGTCAGTGCGAGCAAGCTCGGCGTACTCGCCGGTCGGCGCTAGCGCCCGACGGGCCGGCTGCCCCCAACACCGGAATCGGCCAAGGCCTCGACGGCTGCGGCATCGAGGCCGAGCCATTGCCCCAAGACCTCGGTCGTGTGCTCGCCGAGCAGTGGCGAGGGCCGGGAGATCCACGCGGAGATACCGCTCCAGCGGTACGGCATGCCCGGCATGGGGTGCGAGCCCACCGCCGGGTGATCGACGACTTCATAGAAGCGACGTTCGACGAGGTGCGGATGCCGGTTCAGCACGCGCGGATCGACGACTGCGCCGGCTGGTACGCCTGCGCCCACCAAGGCATCGACCGCGTCCGCCACCGTTCGCTCCGCGACCCACGCACCGATCGCAATATCGATGGCGTCGGCCCGGCGAGCCCGGTCCGCGTCGGTGGCGTCCGGACCAACCCCGCCGAGCCCGCCGTCCCTTGCGTCCTCGCCGACCAGAAGCTCCACCAGCGAGCGCCACTGCCCATCGGTGTCGATCGAGATCGCGACCGTCGCCTCCGGCCCCTCGGCACTGACGTAGATGTTCTGGGGCGCACGACGCGGACTTCGGTTCCCGGTGCGTTCGAGCACCTCCCCGTACGCGGAGTACTCGACAACTTGCTCACCCGAACAGTTCACCGCGGCCTCGACCATCGCCGCCTCGATGGCCACCCCCGAGCCGGTTCGATCCCGTTCGAGTAGTCCGAAAACCACGGCGGTTGCGCCATGCATGCCGGCGATGGGGTCGCACGGACCACGGATGATCAGCGGTTCGTGGTCCGGCTCGCCGGTGATCCAGGCCATGCCCGACATCTGCTCCATCGTCTGGGCGAAGCCGACGCGATCTCGCCAGGGTCCACTGAGACCAAAGGCCGGCATGCGCGCGAACACTGCAGTCGGGTTGAGCTCGGCGATGCTGGCGAAGTCGAGGCCGAACTTCTCGGCGACCCGGGGCGCGAAGTTCTCGACGACGACGTCCGCCTCGGCGATCAACTCCTTCACCATGGCCAAACCGCCGGCCTGTTTCAGGTCGAGCGTGACCCCTCGCTTGTTGGTGTTGGCGGCCACGAACATGTGCCCCCACTCCCACCAGTCGGCCGTGCCGTAGGCGTAGCCGGTGAGCCGCATACCGTCGGCATGGGAGGTGGATTCGACATGGAGGACGTCGGCACCGAGCATGGCCAACACGTGGGTCGAGGAGGGGCCGGCCCACCACGAGGTCAGATCGACGACCTTGAGCCCGGCCAGTGGCAGCGGGCCCGAAGGGGCCGGCGGCATGGTGGCCGCCCGGGTCGAGCGATCGACCGAAGGAGGCGGGTCGTGCCGACCGAGGGCCGGCACCGGCCCGAAGGTGCCGAAGTCGCCGTCGATCGCATAGGGCCGCCGGGGCTGCTGAAAGCCGCCGGTCGGGTTGGGCACGAACACCGAGCGGGCGACCAGCTGTTCGTCGTCGAGCATGGTCTGTGCGGTGTGGACCTGGGCGCACGGGATCCGGAGCTCGGCTGCCTTCTCGAGGATCTCCGCCACGGTGTGTCGGGTGGTCCAGGCGGCCACGATCTCACGAAACTCGTCGATTCGGGCCTGACGCCCCTGGAACGTGGCCAGCGATTCGTCGGCGAGAAGATCGGGTCGCTCGATCAGCAGCAAGAAGTTCTGGAACATCTCGCCGGTGTTGGTGTTGAAGCCGATCCAACCATCCCTGGCCGGTTCGATCGAGGGGGTCTCGACGGAGCGGGCGACCCGATCGGTCAGCGGCCGCGATCCGCCCATCGAGTGGGCCAGATCCATGAACACCGACATGGCGATCGCCATGCACTCCACCATCGACAGGTCGATCAGCGCACCCGCACCGGTCGCCCGGGCATGGCGGGCCGCGACGAGGGCGGCCGGTGCCGCGTAGGAGCCCGACGTCCACTCGCTGATCTCTCCACCGGCTTGCACCGGCGGCCGATCCGGCCGGCCGCGACAGGCGATACCGCCGCTTTCGGCCTGCACGATGAACTCGGTGACCGGCCGGTCGGCGTAGGGGCCGGTGAGTCCGAAGGGTGTGATGCTGAGCACGACCAGGTGCGGGTATCGCCGCCGCACCTCCTCCAAGGTCGCCGCCGCGGTGGGATCGTCGATCATGAAGATGTCGGCCGCGGCCAGGAACGCATCCAGCTCGCTCAGGGCCTCGGCCAGCGTCGAAGCCTCGTACCCGAGGGTGTCGCCGAGGGTGTCGCCGACGACGGACTCCTTGCCTGCCGCGAGATAGGCGAACAAGGCGCCGTCCTGACCCTCCGGGACACCCCCCTGGCTCATCCGCCGCCGACGAAGGGGATGACCCGCTGGCGGCTCGACCAGCGTGACGTGGGCCCCGCCGTCGACGAACAGCTTGGAGCAATAGGCACCGGCGATCGACGAGGTGTGGTCAACGACCCGAATCGGGCCCGGCGAACTCATCGGCCTAGCCTGGCGCTTCCTCCTGCTCACCCGCAACCACGAGGTCGGTGGCGGCGACGTCGAGACAGGGATCGAGCCGGTACCGACCGCTGTCGCGCCACGCGCCGTCCTGCCAGGACCCGAACGACAATCCGAAGCGATCGGCCAGGTACTCGGCGACGACTTCGATCACCAACTGCGCGCCGTCGACGCAGACGTGAACCCCGTCGGGCTTGCGGAGAAACCGGCCGCTCAGGTCGACTTCGACAAACGACCCGTCAGGGGCGCGGATCGGCGCCGCCGCGTCGATCCACGCAACGTTGGGGTTGCGATCAGCCAGGGCTTTGGTGGCCTCGTTCAGCCGTTCCGATGCGGACGGGTCCGGGCCGGGCAGCATCGACAGCCAAAGGACCTTCGCGCCGTTGAAGGTCAGGCGGAAGGCCGCTTCATCGAGCACGGCCGCGAACGCTCGCTCCCAGTCCTCGTCTTCGGGATTGGGATCGCGCTCGGCGGCCAGAAGGTTGACGTCGACGTCCCACGAACCGGTCTGCATCACCACGAGGTCGGGCTGCGCATTGCCGAGGAGACCCGGCCACGTCTCGCGCCAGCGAATCCGAGTGTCGCTGCTGAGCGCGAATCCCCACTGTGTGACCTCGGTGGTTTCGGCGACACCGGTGCTCTCGAGGGCCGCGGCAAGGGCCGGGACGAGTTCGTACGTGACGCTGTCACCGATCACCACCACCTTCAGCGGATCGGCCGCAGTGATCGGGCGCCCATCGTCTCGGACGGCAACCGGCGGCTCCGCCGACGTCGGGACCGGCGCCGAGGCATGCGTTGCGGAGGTCGTGGTCGGCTGAGTCGCGGCGTCGCTGCCACACGCGGTCGCGACCAACAGCAAGCCGGCTGACAAGACCCGGAGCGGTCGGATCATTCGTCGACGCCGTGGTAGGCCGTGACGACCGGCGCGACGCGCTGAAGCAGCCCCTGCGCGCCGCCGTCGCCCGCATTGAGTCCCCAGGGGGTACGCAGCGGAGCCCGTGCGGTGGTGAACGTGACGATGCCATCGACGATCGGAACCCGGGCCGGGCGCACCAAAACCGAATCGATGTCGGACCACGGCCGGCTGCGGTAGCGGAGAATCGACAGCTGGTGCACGCCGTCCGCATCGACCCGCAACCGCTTGGCCGCGGCGGTGGCCATCGCGAACCAGAGCGCCACCGCACCGATCAATACCGACGGCCCCCACGCCGGACCGAGAGTGGGGATGTCGTACACGAACAGCTCGAACAGCCCGACCGCCACGAACACCAGCGATCCGACCGTGACCGCCGTACCGAGGATCCAGCTCGCGCTCGGTCCGAGTTCGACGCAGGGCGCTCCGGTACCGTCCATCGGCTCCACGCTACCCCCCGAGCGCGGTCGGACC